>SOIC01000144.1 GCA_004377275.1 Dehalococcoidia bacterium | reverse complement strand
TCCCCTCACGGGGTTCTTTTCACCTTTCCCTCACGGTACTAGTTCACTATCGGTCGTCAAGGGTATTTAGCCTTGGGATGTGGTCACCCCAGCTTCCCACAGGATTCCTCGTGTCCCGTGGTACTCAAGGACATGGTAGGAGCCTCCCCCTTTCGTCTACGGGACTCTCACCCTCTGCGGTTGACCCTTCCAGGCTCCTTCAACTAGGGATCGGTTTGTAACTCCTCGCCCCAACTCGGGTCGGGGCCACCATGCCTTACAACCCCGTAGCTACATAGGCCCCGAGGCCACTAAGCAGCTACGGTTTAGGCTTTTCCCCGTTCGTTCGCCACTACTAAGGGAATAATCTCCTTTCCTCGGGGTACTTAGATGTTTCAGTTCCCCCGGTTCCCCCTTCCTAGCCTATGTGTTCAGCTAGGAGTACCCCGATTTTATCGGGGTGGGTTGCCCCATTCGGGAATCCCCGGCTAAGCTTGCTAGACAGCTAACCGAGGCTTTTCGCAGTCTGGCCGCGCCCTTCATCGGCCCTTGACGCCAAGGCATCCACCGTGCGCCCTTAATCGCTTGACCTACACTAACAGGTGGGCATAACTATATTCAGTTTTTAAGGTGCTTCACACAACAAGAGACGGCTTGATGTAAGCCGCCTCTAAGTTTACATCAGCCTTTAACCTAAGTCAACTATTCAGTTTTATCTCGCTCCCGTATCACTGAGTATATATTACCACAGTTAATTCTAACATGTCAATACCTGAGGTGGCGGGCTTCAACGCCAGAGACAGGATAACGAGTGCCAATATCCGCGATGCTTTATCTCCGATCCGCTTCGCGTTCTTTCACAGGATGGGCAGATAGCGCTTCAGCTCGTAGTCGGTTACCTGGGTGCGGTAGAGGTCCCACTCGATCTTCTTGTTCTTGATGAAGGTATAGAAAACATGGTCACCGAGGGCCTTTCTCACCAGCTCGCTCCCCTCGGTGAGCTGGATGGCCTCAAATAGGTTCCCCGGTAGTGTCTCGATCCCCCTCCGCTTCCGCTCCTCCTCAGCCATCTCAAATACGTTCTCCTCCACCGGCGCAGGCAGCTCGTATTCCTTCTCAATCCCCTCCAGCCCAGCAGCCAGCATTACAGCGAAGGCGAGATAGGGGTTACAGGCAGGATCTGGGGAGCGATACTCCACTCGGGTGGCATTTTCCTTTCCCGGCTGGTACTCGGGGATGCGGATGAGGTCAGAGCGGTTTCTGCGGGCCCAGGAGATATATACAGGTGCCTCATAGCCCGGGATCAATCTCTTATAGGAATTGACCCACTGGCTGGTGATGGCGGTGATCTCCAGGGCATGTTTCAGTAACCCCGCCACATAGCATTTTCCTACTTTGGATAGGTGATACGCATCATCCTTATCGAAGAAGGCGTTGCGCTCGCCCTTAAATAGCGATTGGTGCACATGCATGCCATTGCCATTTACCCCAGAGATAGGCTTAGGCATAAAGGTGGCATAAACCCCAAACTTTTGGGCTACCTGCTTCACCACCAGGCGATAGGTCATCACACAATCGGCCATGCTCAGGGCCTCGGTATATCTCAGGTCGATCTCGTGCTGGCTTGGGGCGACCTCGTGGTGAGCAAACTCCACCTTGAGGCCCATCTCCTCTATGGCGAGGATGGTCTCACGGCGCAGGTCGGTAGCCACGTCCACCGGGGTCAAGTCGAAGTAACCCCCATGATCCAGTAGCTTGGTGCTCTCGGAATCCTGGAAATAGAAATACTCCATCTCCGGCCCCACATAGACGGTGTAACCAAGGTCAGCGGCCCTCTTAAGGTTCCTCTTCAGGACATACCTGGGATCGCCTTCGAAGGGCTCGCCACCGGGCATCAGGATGTCGCAGAACATCCTAGCTACCGTATGCTCCGTATGTCTCCAGGGGAGCATGCAAAAGGTGAGAGGATCGGGCATGGCCACCATATCGCTTTCATCGATCCGGGCAAAACCCTCGATTGAGGAGCCATCGAAGCCTACCCCTTCCTTCAGCGCCCTTTCCAGTTCCTCCACCGTGATAGCCACGCTTTTTAAAAAGCCCAGGATGTCGGTGAACCAGAGCCTGATGAATTTCACACCCTGCTCCTTTGCCATCTTGAGAACCTGCTCTTTGGCCACTTCAGCCTTGGTTGCCATGTCAAATCCTCCTTCCCCACCGATAGCTTATATCCCTGTTCAGTGCCTTGTCAATATTACCCTTAACACCCGAGCCCTGCCGCTGAGGTCGTGAGCCAATGCTATCCTCGCAGCGGGGAAGAGGCCCCTTGCCCACGAGGTTAGTACCTCTCCCTGCGTGGGCCCGATCTCGATGAGAACGATGCCCCCGGGGCGGAGTTTTTGGGGCGCATCAACCAGAAGCTGGCGTATCCTATGCAGCCCGTCGCGACCCCCGGCGAGGGCCACAACAGGCTCATACATCCTTATCTCAGCGCTCAGCTCCCCTATTTCTTCATCCCTGATATAGGGGAGGTTGGCTATGATGATATCCACCGGCTCAGGAAGGGGAGTCAGCAGGTCGCCCTCCAGGAGCTGGACCCGATCTTGGACCCCGTGTTTCTCACAATTAACCCTCGCTATCTCCAGGGCACGCGGTGAGACGTCGGTGGCATAGACTGTCGCCCTCGGCAGACGCAGTGCCAGGGAGATGGCGATGGCCCCGCTGCCGGTGCCGATCTCGGCGATTATTTCGTACTTTTCCACTGCCGGCGATTTATGCTCCGTTGGCAGTTCTTTCCCGGACTTTTCAACCTTTTCATCCCTCTTGGAGCGATGGGTTTTATCGGGGAAATGGCTTTCCACATAATCGAGGGCCTCCTCCACCAGGAGCTCACTCTCCGCTCTGGGGATGAGCACCCCCGGGGCCACGTAGAAATCCTGTCCGTAAAACTCGCGGTGACCGATAATGTAGGCCAGAGGCTCATGAGAGAGGCGACGATCTATCAACTGATCGAGGGCCTGCTCTTCATGGGGCAAGAATTCATCCTCAAGTCGGACATAGAGATGAGCGCGGTCGATGCCCAAAAGGTGCATCAGCAGCAACTCTGCTTCCAGAGGGGCATCCTCGATGGCGTGAGCGGCGAGGGTTCGTGAAGCTTGATGGCGGGCCTGCTTTATGCTCACGCTTCCTCCAGCCGCTTTGCCTGATCTCGCGAAGCGAGGGCGCTGATAAGGGTATCCAGCTCCCCGCCAAGGATGCTTTCCAGGTTGTGTAGGGTGAGTCCGATGCGGTGATCGGATACCCTGCCCTGGGGGAAGTTATAGGTACGGATCTTCTCGGAGCGCTCCCCGCTTCCCACCTGGGAGCGGCGCTCCCTGGCGATCTCCTCAAAATGCCTCCTTTGCTCCCGGTCCAGGAGCCGAGCCCGGAGCACCGCCATCGCCCTATTCTTGTTTCGCAACTGTGAGCGCTCATCCTGACAGCTGGCGGTAATCCCCGTGGGCAGGTGTATGATGCGCACCGCGGTGGCTACCTTGTTCACACTCTGCCCCCCGTGACCCCCGCTGCGAAAGATGTCCACCCTGAGGTCATGGGGATTGATCTCAACCTCCACCTCCTCCGCCTCGGGGAGGACGGCGACGGTAGCGGTTGAGGTGTGAATGCGGCCGCCGGCCTCGGTGACGGGCACCCGCTGCACCCGGTGCACCCCGCGCTCATACTTGAGCCTGCCATAGGCGCCCTTCCCCTTGACCTCGAAGATGATCTCCTTAAAGCCCCCAATGCCGCTCTGGTTACTGTCTACCACATCCACCTGCCACCCTCTAGCTTCAGCGTAGCGGGTGTACATCCGAAACAGGTCGGCCGCAAACAGGGCGGCCTCCTCCCCTCCTGCGCCAGCGCGAATCTCCACAATGACATCCTTCTCACCATAGGCATCGCGGGGCGCAATGGCTTCTTCCAGTTCCCGGGTCAGACTCTCCAGACGCGCTTCGAGGCTTTCCAGCTCTTCCTTCACCAGCGCCGCCATCTCATCGTCCACGCCCTTTTCCAGCATGGCGCGCGTCTCTTCGAGAGTCTGAGATGTCCTCTTATACTCCCGATATTTAGCCACAAGCTCGCTAATCCCTGCCTGCTCCTTGGCCAGGCTCTGAAGACGTTCGAAGTCGGCGGCAACCTCAGGCTGTGCCATAAGCTGGTTCAACTCCTCGTAACGTTTCTCAACCGATTCCAGTTTCTCCAGCATCTTTCTACCTTTTCAGTATAAAAAGACCCCGAAAGGGGGTCGTATTTATTATTATACCACAAGCTGGCTACTTTTCAAACTTGCGTGAGCAGGGCAACCACCTCACCCACCTCAACCTCCCACTGCTCCCCCTCCACCATGTCCCGGTACACCACCGTGCCGTTTTTAACCTCGTCCTCGCCAAAGATGAAGGTATATTCTGCTCCTAAGACATTCGCCTGACGCATCTGGGCCTTCAAACTTTTACTACCAAAGCTCCAGTAAACCAGGATGCCAGCGCGGCGCAGCTCCGCGGCGAGCTTAATCGCCTCGGCCTTTGCCTCATCCCCCACATAGGCCACGAATATCGCCTGGGCTTCCGGAGCCGGCGGGGTGATGCCCTGCTCCTTCAGATTGAGCACGATGCGCTCCATCCCTACGGCAAAGCCGATGGCCGGCGTAGGCTTGCCTCCCATCTCCTCGATTAGGTCATCGTAGCGGCCCCCGCCGCCCAGGGCGCTCTGCGCACCTTCCTCACCCTGGGGCTGGACCTCGAAGACCGTCCTGGTATAGTAGTCCAGCCCCCGCACCAGACGATGGTTCTTCTTGAAAGGAACCTTTAAAAGACGGAGATACCTCCCCACACTTCTAAAATGTTCTCTACATTCGGGGCACAGGTGCTCCACGCTTTTAGGGGCCGCGGCGGCTACATCCTGACACGAGGGCTTCTTACAGTCGAGCAGGCGTAGCGGATTCTTCCGAAACCTTGCTTTGCATTCGGGGCACAGCTGGTTTATATGCTGGGAGTAATACCCTTTAAGCCTCTCCAAATAAGCGGGGCGGCACAACCGGCACCCGATGCTGTTTACTTGCATAGAA
This sequence comes from Dehalococcoidia bacterium, assembly GCA_004377275.1. Lineage (GTDB taxonomy): Bacteria > Chloroflexota > Dehalococcoidia > E44-bin15 > E44-bin15 > E29-bin15. The sequence continues at coordinate 821 of SOIC01000144.1, read as the reverse complement.
AGCTTGCGCAAGCCGAGAGACTTGAAGAAACGCCACGCCATCTCGATAACCTCGGCATCCAGGGCGGGGTCACCCTCGCCCAGCGCCTCAACGCCAAACTGCTGATGCTGTCGGTATCTCCCTTTCTGGGGTCGCTCGTATCTGAAGATGGCGGCAAAGTAATAGAGCCTTACCGGCTGGGGCAGGTTATACATACCGTGCTCCAGATAGGCGCGACATATAGGGGCGGTGCCCTCGGGGCACAGCGTCATCCCCTGGCCACTGCGATCCTCAAAGGAGTAGGTCTCCTTCTTCACAATGTCTGTGCCCGGGCCGATGGTGCGAATAAAAAGGCGGGCATCCTCAAAGACGGGGGTATCGATGCGCTCATAGCCATAGCGCTGGCAAATATCCGCGGCCCGCTCCTCGATGTATCTAAAGTAGCCCTGTTCCGCGGGCAGGATATCCGCTGTGCCTCTCGGTGCCTTATACAAACAAGCCCCCTTTCCCGGGCTAGCATACACTAGGGTAAAGGGGGTTGTAAAGCCCATATAAATAGCTGCTTGAAACCAGACAGGTTACGCTAAAAATTTAAGTGGGTTGTAAAGGAGTAACATCGGGGAAGTGCGAAAAGAGCTTTACCAGGAATACAAAGCCCACACTTCATGCAGAATGGGTGTTGCGACGCTATTTGATGTCAAAGTTGCCCCCCATTGCTGATACGCTTCCCGCTACGGAATGGCAGAGGCGCTATGCAGCGCAGGGGTGGAATCACTTCTATTGAATGAGGTATTCGAAGCCCTGACCTTAGGGGTTTTTCAATTGCCCCGTCGATCTCCGGT
>SOIC01000213.1 GCA_004377275.1 Dehalococcoidia bacterium | reverse complement strand
GCGTGGATCGCCATCGCCATCTCCTCCGATGAGGAGTGGCGTGCCTTTTGCCGTGCTATGGGCGACCCGCTATGGACCAGGGACGCAAAATTCGCCAGCCGCTCCGGCAGACTGGCAAATCGAGAGGAGCTTGATCGGCTTATCGGGGAATGGACCTCCGGGTATGACCACATTGAACTAATGAACATGCTCCAGGGTTCCGGCATTAAGGCAGGGGCGGTATTTAATATATCGGAGCTGGCTCACGACCCGCATCTCAATGAGCGGGGCTTTTTTGAGGAGCTTTCTCACCCCGAGGCGGGGACCCATCTCTACCCGGGGGTATCCTGGCGGATGAGCCGGACCCCGGGGAGGCTTCGCCTACCCGCCCCCTGCTTTGGCGAGCACAACCGCTATGTATTCGGCGAGCTTTTGGGGATGTCTGATGAGGAGGTATCGCGGCTGGCTGATGAAGGGGTGAGCCCCAGCGAGCCGCTGCCATATTTGGAGGCTTAATATCATGGAAGAAAAGATGGCTGAGGAGCCGCAATCGGAGCCAATTCCCTGGACAGTGTGGGATATGGCCAAGGGGATCGGGTTGGTAATTGGTTTTACCGTTCTAATTTCATTTGGCCTGGGAATTGGCACTACTCTGCTCATTGGCCAGGATGCTCTTGTTGACCTCGCCTCCCAAGGCCTAAGCATTACCGAGCTCATTGCGGGATTCTTTGACTTGCTTGAATCCGAGGGCCTGCTTCATCAGTGGCTGATGATGGTGTTCGTGGGAATGGTAGTTAGTGAAGGGGCGATGGTCTTCGGGTCGTGGTGGTTCAGCGCTTTCAAATATAAATGTGGCTGGCGCGCTCTGGGCTTTCGCCGCTTCAAGGTAAGGAGAGGCTTAATATTTGCCGCGGTGGTAGTGCTTGCGGGCTTGCTGATCAGCTTCCTCTACGACATGCTGATGACCTCAGATGAATCAGTGACCCTGGAGTTCACCGAAACTGGCCTCGGCTGGGCGATTATTGCCCTTCTTGCCGTAGTGGTCGCCCCGGTTGCCGAGGAGACCTTCTTCCGCGGCTTTCTCTTCAGCGGCATCGGCAATCGCTACGGATATGGCTGGGGTGCTGTTTTTAGCGCCCTGATCTTTTCCCTAGCACACGTCCTGCAGCCGGGAGCTTTCCTCCCCATTTTCCTTCTCGGTCTCCTCCTGGCTTGGCTTTATATGAAGACTGGCTCGATATGGGCTTGTATCTTCACCCATTTCGCCTATAATTCCATTGCCCTGATATTTATGATAATATAATAGAGGTTAGAGGCAATGAGGTGTCGCGGCATTCGAGGGGCAACCACGGTCGATGCCAATACCAAGGAGGACATCCAGGCGGCAGCAAAGGAGTTGCTCCGGGAGATGGTCCAGGCTAATGGGGTTCAAGAGGAGGATGTGGCCTGCATCCTCTTCACCACCACCCCAGACCTTAACGCCGCGTTCCCCGCATCGGCAGCCCGGGAGCTGGGGCTATCCCAGGTACCCATGTTATGTGGGCATGAGATGAACGTCCCTGGCGGCCTGCCCATGTGCCTGCGTATCCTGATCCTTTTTAATACGGAAAAGAGTGCAGAGGAGATCGTCCATATTTATATTAAGGGAGCTATGGAATTGAGATCGGGGAGCGGTGGCAAAGAAGGGAGCGTGGAGGTATAACAAATGTTCATCGTAATGCAGCAAGGGCATACTGAAGGGGAGCTGGCGGACATTCTGGAGCAGCTCACCCAAATGGGATTCAGCGGTCATGTATCCCAGGGTGTGGAGCGCACGGTGGTCGG
>SOIC01000197.1 GCA_004377275.1 Dehalococcoidia bacterium | reverse complement strand
TCGTCAGGCTCATAACCCGGATGTCGTTGGTTTGAATCCAACTCCCGCTACCAAGAAATAGTGAGGCGCGTCTTCAAAGCCGTGCCTCTTTAATTGGGCATTCGCTTAGCGATAGTGTCTCTTAATCTCGGAGACGTATCTTGCCCCTACGCTATCTGCATTACGCTCCAGCCACTCGCTGAGGCGCGTCTGGCCGGTAGGCGGGCTTTGCGAAATGAGAAGATTCGCCATCAGGCCGTTCATCTCGTCTTTGGTCACCACCACGTCTCTGACGGCGTAGCCAATAAATTTGCCGAGGAAAAGCGCCAGCCCCGGGCTGACATGGACGATCCTGGCTTTACTATGAATCTTATCGGCGATAAGTCGAACCAACTCGTCAAACGTGTAAATATCGGGGCCGACGGCATCTATAATAATGTTGTCATCCTTCTGGCTGGCGCTGACGGCTATCTCTGCCACGTCCTCCACAAAGACAGGCTGAACACGATACTCTCCCGAGCCGAAAACCGCGAATACAGGGAACCGCCTGAGGAGCCAGGCTATGTTGTTAATGAGCATGCCCTCGGGCCCGAAGATGACTGTTGGCCGGACTATGGCGTAGGACAACTTTGAATTGGCAATGGCCTTCTCCAAGAGCGCCTTCCCCCTGAAATAAGGGAAAACCGATTCTTCTGAAGCATTGGTGATGCTAATGTGTACAATTCTGCGGATGCCGGCTTCTTCGGCTGCTTTGATAAGCCTTTTCGTATTCTCGACGGCCTGATCGAATGTCACCTTTCCATGAGTGAAACGAACCCAGTACGTGTTATAAAGCGTGGTTGCTCCCCGCAGGCTTTCCGTCAATCGTTTCGGGTTATCGAAGTTAAACGGAAAAGCGCTGACCTGGCCATTGAACGGGTCTTGACGGTCGGGGCTTCCGGTAATGGTTCTGACCTGTTTGCCCATAGAAAGAAGCCGCCACGTTATGTATTTACCTGTGTAGCTGAAAGCTCCTGTTACCACGTTCAATTCAGGGGTTTGAATGACCTGCACCTCCGTGTGGATGACTCATCTCGACAACAGCGCATGACCTCCATGTATATAGACTGTAACATTCTGGCTCCGGAACTAAACTAATAGACACCTCGGAAGCTAAAGCATTGCCTTGGTCATTGACCCTTTGATTGTGGTTAGGCCAATTGTGCGCTGTTTTCACGTACGCACATCGTAGGCGACCGCGGGGACGTTGTCAACTGCCGCCGGCCTGCGCGTGGCCTTCGTCTTGGCCCGGAGGTCGTTGGTTCGAATTCACATCTGGTTACCAGGAAGTCAAGGGGTGGCCCTTAGCGATCGTTTCTTCTTGATTACTCGTACTTGATTATATCAGTCACATCAAAGAACTTGTATGGATAGTCTTTGTAAGAAGCATAACTCCTATCGGGCAACAACTCAAGATCGGTGTCAAAGTAAAGATTGAAAACTAGTCGAAAAGAGTTCACTGGTGTTATGGACGGATATAAAACATCCCCATCGACATTGGGCAGGTAATAGGCGTTCAATATTCCCATTTTTTCTCTGAGTTCCGCTTCGGTTGCTTCTTCCCAACCGACCGGTTCTTCCCACTCACCCTTTCCTTCCCACTTATCCTGTCCTCCCGGGTATGGCCCTTCATCCGCTTGCAAAATGATGATTAGGGGCACTTCTGAGCTTGACAGTAATTCATCGATGAGTTCCCTGACCTTGCTATTAGCGAAAATTAACTGATCCACGTAGTTAACCTCTATGCTTCTTTTATTAGCCTCCTCTTCTGTCAGATAAGTACCGTCCGTGTTAAATACATATGGAGGGTGGGGAATAAGCATATGAGCAAAAACAAAGGTGGGTTCTTTCATGTTGGGTATTTCAGCTAGTTGGTCGAATATATAGGGAACCCTTTCCCATTGCCCCAGGCGTAATTCTTCCAGAAATGGTGATTGCAGCCAAAGAGGCAATCTAGAGCTTTCCAATGCAATGGGGTAAAGCATAGTGGTCTTGAATAGGGTCATTGAGAATTCAGATATCTCCCAATAGTTAATATTAATATCTGCGTACTCATTTTTCCTTGTGGGCTCCCACCAGGATCCGAGATGTATAAATTCATACCCCTTCAATTTTAGAAAATGCCACACTTCATAATCTTGCAGCATCGTATAGGTTGGACTCAGGTCAGTAAAGTCTTCTCCTAACTCTTCACTCAGATAATTAACATATTTCATATTTAAGGATGATGCCAAGGATTGCTGGGTCTCCGGATAATTAGATGTGCTTTCGGACGCGACATAAAACCCTTTGTCGGATAAGTAGTCGAGAAACTCACTATTGTCGAAATCGTAGACTTCTTCAAGTGTACGTGCGCATGCATATCTATCAAGAATAATATAGTAAATATCCGGAAGGGTATCTGTTTTGCCCGGGTCGACGCTATTGGTATCCATGTTTTCCGTAGTTGTGATATCTTGCGAAGCAGCCTTTGTCTCGTTTACTGCAATACTGATTGCAGGAATAATAACCAGGGTAACAGCTACTACGTTTAGAACAATTGTCAGCTTACGTAAATCTTTGCGTGTATTTATAACGAAGTAAGCACCACAAACAATAAGTGTACCCCAAATAGGCAGTAGGACTTTATAAGTAATACCCCAGCCCACTATAGCATTTGAAACATGCCCAAAGGAGAAGAACAGAACTAAAAAGATTGATACGACGATCGCTGCTTTTTTAAGATCCCAAATCTGGTATTGGTGCGATGACTTTGGTGGTGTTCGTAATCTAAGGATCAGCCTAATCAGTAACAAAGCCGGTAATAGCAGCAGAAGCGCAAAACCCAACGCAGCTACCAGGGGTATCACAATTTCAGAAGGTGAAACTTCTGCTACATTAGCAGAATAGAGAGCCAGAATGAAAAACGCTGCAAACAATAGCGGGTGAACAACAAATAACAATTTCCTCAAATCTGACTCCTTGGTACGTCCGCTGTCGTGGCACCTGCTATATTTTCTTCCATACCTCCTACAATATTGACAATATACTCGGCGCCGATTTCCGAGGAATGTCCAAAATCATACACGTATGCATTCCTCAATTCAGCTATCTTTTTCTTGTAGGCTACCCTATTCAGTATCAAATCCGAAATCATCTGAGGAACAGACTCCAGTTCCTTTGGGGAAACAACCACCCCAATTTCGGATCGAAGAGAAAGTTCCAATGGTTCTATGCCCAACTCTCTATACCTTTGATTACGGATCTTGTTAGGAACATCCAAAAATAAAACTGGTCGCTCCGTGCCAAAAGCATATTCAAGAGCAATCCCGGAGTAGTCGCTTATTAGAACATCGGCACTGAGCAATGAGCCATCACTGGCAACGGACGTCTCTAGAGTGAAACTGGGATTATTTCCAAATTCGGAAGCGAATACAGATACTAAATCGGGAGAACGTCTTATGGTTTCTGGGTGAGGACGAACAATTACCTCATAACCTTCTTTAAGAAGAAGCTCAACGAGACGCTCACCGCAAGATTCGAGAATGTTGGCAACTCCCCAAGAAGGTGCGATCAGGACGGTTTCCTTGGTAACGGAGGGCGACTTCTCTGAGGAGTACTTCTGGTATGCCTGGTAAATCCGCTCCAATCGATAATATCCTGCCGCTTTGAGGGTCTTTGCCGGAAGACCATAAAGCTCTTCATGCCTGCGAATTTCCTTAGCCTGGTGGGGACCGCAACATAGAATAGAATCATAGTGGTCAAAAGCGCCGTATCGATATATCATGTGAGTGCTAACAAGGGCATGGAACACATAAACATAGTGAACTGGATTGAGTGATCGCTTGAGATGGAACTGATTGAGGTCGGTCAATGTCATGACGAACACCTTACAATTGACATGCGCCATAAAGAGAGCAAGTAGTTTATTCAGATAGAAAGTTCGTATTTTAGATTGGGTTTCTTGCAAGATCGGATCCTCTGGATCGGATGTAACATAACATAAAGTTTGATTGTGCTCGCTGATCAGTTTTTTAATAAGACCTTCGAAGTAAGGGTAATAGCCCTCATGTTCCGCATAGAATACAATCGCCCTCTCTGCTTTTGGAGTTCTCCGGAAAAAACGGCGAAAGTCGGCTATTTCCTTTATTAATTGCACGATAACTTCGGACTTTCTAATACCATGGTTAGTCCTCGGATGAGTCGTCATCTTTTTTGATGCTTTTGCCTTTTTGAAAACGACTACTAAAGAAAGCCCTAATCTTCCCCCAGTAAATCCCGATTGCGACGGATGCCCCAACCAGGGCAGCTGCAATCCATGGAAGGATAACACCGCCAATGTCGAGATAGTGGGGGTCAGCTGTCTCAGGGAAGGTAAAGTAGAAGAAAGCAGGTACAACAGGTGTCTTTATCAAGCGTGTGAGCCATTTCATCGTGACCCCCTATTAGATTGAGCTGATTTCATCTAGGCTTATGATACAACCTTCTGGGAAAATGTGCTAGAGCCTGACCGCTGGTCCACCATCGTTAGCTTCGTTCCAAACCCGCCTGGATAGGCTCAGCTTGCCTGAAGCCAGGGAAAGCCACCCAGGGCCATATACGTAAAAATCGGGAATATCCACTTCAGTGAACTCATCACAACTGTCGCTACATCACCTGAGCTTGGTAATGCTTAATTAATATGCATCTAGCGTCGGTCTATTCTTGCTTTAGCCATATTCGTATGATATAGTTCCCCTATGAAATCTATACCCGGCGGTACGATCACATCGCCGAAGGGCTATGTAGCTGGCGCAATCTCTGCCGGCCTCAAGACCAGGGGCGGGCTCGACCTGGGCATCCTCTACTCCGAGGTGTCCTGCGTTGCTGCCGGGCTATTCACCACTAACAGGGTCAAGGCTGCCCCGGTGCTCTGGTGCCAAAAGCATATAGCCGCTGGGAGAGCGCAGGCGATTGTGGCGAATGCTGGTTGCGCCAATGCCTGCACTGGCGAGCCGGGGTTTGAGGATGCCGCCGCGATGGCGAGCCTGGCGGCAGAGCGGATGGGGATCGCGCCTCAGGAGGTACTGGTTGCCAGCACCGGCGTCATTGGAGAGCGGCTTCCTATCGGGCTTATCGGGGCAAATATGGAAAAGGTTGCCCTTTCCCAAGAAGGGGGTCATGAGCTGGCGAAGGCTATCATGACCACCGATACCTATCCGAAGGAAATAGCGGCGGCTGCCGAGGGTGGCGAATTAGGGGAAATAATAATCGGGGGCATTGCCAAGGGAGCGGGGATGATCCATCCGAATCTGGCCACCCTGCTCTGCTTCCTTACCACCGATGCGGCTATCGATGCCCATCTCCTGGAAAAGGCGCTCGGCGAGGCGGTGGACCTCTCCTTCAATATGATCACCATTGATGGCGACACCAGCCCCAATGATACGGTATTGATCCTTGCCAATGGGCTAGCGGGGAATAAGACGATTGAGGAAGGCACTAAAGAGGCGGATGCGTTTCAAGCGGCGCTAACGGAGGTTTGCACCTATCTTGCCCGGCGCATAGCCAGCGAGGGTGAAGGGGCGACCAGGCTTATCGAGGTTACTGTTGATGGGGCGCTCACCCTCGCCGATGCCCGGCTGGCGGCGCGCACTATAGCCGGCTCGCCCCTGGTGAAGGCGGCAGTTCATGGATGCGACCCTAACTGGGGACGAATTGTCGCCGCCCTGGGTCACAGTGGCGCCGAGATCGATGAGTCGCGGATAGACCTCTTCTTGAATAACATCCGCCTCGTGGCGGAAGGCTTGCCCCATACCTTCGATAAGGACAAGGTGAGGGTGGCGATGGGGGGGGCTGAGGTGCCCATCAGGGTGTGCCTCAATCTGGGGGATTGCGCCGCGACTGCCTGGGGCTGCGACCTATCGGCGGAATATGTTACCATAAACAGCGAGTATACGAC
>SOIC01000029.1 GCA_004377275.1 Dehalococcoidia bacterium | reverse complement strand
GTATGGCTTCCAAGCCACCCATAATGGGCATGGCTATATCCATCAGTACGACATCAGGCAGTAATTTGCTCACCTTTTCCAGCCCATCCCTTCCATTAGCTGCCTCGCCTACCACCTCCATGTCTCCAGCCAACGCCAACAGGCTACAAATGCCGTCTCTAACAATGGTATGGTCATCCACTACCAGCACTTTTATCTTTTGCATCCGCTTTGCTCCAATACAGTGGCACTCTTACCATAATGCTTGTACCCTTTCCAGGTTGTGACTGGATATCGCAAGTACCACCCAGGAGACTTGCCCTTTCTTTCATGCTGAAAAGTCCTCGCCCGCGACCACTTTCGTCCACCTCAATTGGCCTTGACGCATCAAACCCCTTGCCATCATCTTCAATTTGCATTGTTAGCTCGTCTGAATTGCACCGCAGACTTACCACTGTATTCTTTGCCTGGGAGTGCAAAGCTATATTAGCGATCGACCCCTGGGCGATCCGGAAGAGCCCAAATTCAACCTCTGAAGGCAAGCGTTCCTCCATACCTTCATACTTTACCGATACATTGATCCCTACCGGCTGAAGTCGATTCTCGGCGTATTGGCGGATGGCGGGGCCCAGTCCGAGGCTATCCAAGGCAGTTGGCCTGAGAGACTTCATTATTTTGTTTATCTCCGAATTGAGCTGAAGACTGATATTATAGGCCTTCTCAAGCTTGGCCTTGAACGCGGCATCACCAAAGTCAGAGGTATTAGCTATGCTCAGGAGTGCTTCCATGTTAAGTGAAAGGCCGGTCAGCGACTGGCTGGTTTCATCGTGCAGTTCGCGAGCAACCCTGCCTCTCTCTTCTTCCTGAGCTATCAACATGTGACGGGCAAGTCGTTTATAGTTTTCCCGTTCTGTTCTCAACTGGTTGTATAGCTCAGCCTGCTCAATGGCAACACCCACCTGATCTCCAATTGCGTGTAGTAGATGCATGTCGTCTTGGGTGAAGTGATGCGGCGAATGGCTGGCAACATTTAACACACCCAGTACAGCGTCTTTAGCTCTGAGGGGGACACTGATGAACGCCTTGAGACCCTCTGTGCTAATAAGATCGCGCCAGGCGGCACGCGTGTCAGCGGAGATGTCTTCGAGCAGCACAGCCTTTCCACTTTGAGCCACCCTGCCGGCAATTCCCTCACCGATACTAAGGCGTATCTCCTCAGCATATTTGTCGGACAGTCCACGGTAGACGCGGTAGGAGAGCGTTTGCGTTTGTTCATCTATAATGAGGATTCCCCCGATAGTTCCGTTCATGATCTCAAGCACGGTATCTAGGGCGACGTTAAGGACAGCATCCAAATCCCACAACCCGCTGACTGCAGCTGAGATCCGGCTTAGGGCTAGAAGCTCGCGATAGGGCTTCTTGGTCTTGTCCTCTAGCTCTGGGCCGTTAGACCCAAAGCTAACAGGGCTAGCAGATTGGATATCTCCTTCGTTCTTCGCTTCCATCCCGGTTACCTTTACCTCTGAGAGCAATAAGCGTACACGAAATCGTATATTCTTGTCAATCGGTGACCGAGTGGACATGTAGGTGGCGATATGCTATATGGTACCCTGGACAAAGAGAATGGCTATTACAGCTTATTGAAAAATATTGACATCTTGAGATGTAGTATATTATGCTTTGAAAAGTTATATAGAGAAACTAGCCAAAAGGGCGAAAAAGGCGCATTCGTCTAGCGGTTTAGGACACCTCCCTCTCAAGGAGGAGATCACGGGTTCGAATCCCGTATGCGCCACCAGCGCCTTGTTTTACAGCTTTTAACTACTACCGTAATCGAGCAATGGCGATAACGATGCCCAGGGCAAGACCTATAATCGTATAGAAGCTAAACCAGGGGACGAAAAGGTAGTAGACAGCAAAGCTTACCACCACACTGATGCCAGCGATGGCCTGTAAGCCTGGACTGCGCTTGCGGTTAGTGGCAAGGCTGATGACTTCACCTATAGCATAGCCAATGCCTGCCGCTATTAGGAGGGAGAGGAAGAGGAAGTGGATAGCATTCCAGATCAGGGCCCAGACGAAGCCGGCAGCAATGGCAACCCCCATGCCTACCCCCACAGCAATCAAATACTGCCGCGGGGAGACCTCATAGGTAGGCAGGCGCTTTAGATTGGCACAGTCGGGGCAGCGTGGTCCCACCAGCGTTTGCACCATACACTTCGGACAGATGGGGTGCCCACACCGGCCACAACTCAGGTTTGTTTCCACCTCCGGGTGGGTAGCGCACCTCATTTCTTTTCCGGCGGCTCCTCCGTACTGGAGGGGGTTCGGTAGATCCAGGCCTCCCGGTTACGGGTATCCCGGTCCAAGAGCAAACGGTGCATCATCACTCGTTTCCAGTCGCCAGAGGGGACGGTACGTTCCGCTAAAAGCCTCTTGATAATTAAAAGAAGCAACATGCCAAGCAGTACCCAGATCAACTCCGCTGGTTTTCCCAAGCCGAAACTGGCTAAAGGCATGGCCGCGGCACCGAGGATCATCCATAATGGGGAGTTCTTCAGTAGCGCGATGCCCAGGAGCCAAATGACGATAAACACCAGGAGTTCCCACGGGGCTAAAATGATGAGCGCGCCCATCATGGTGGCGAACCCTCGCCCTCCGCTAAAGCCAAGGAAGATGGACCAGCTATGGCCGGCAATAGCAGCCAGCCCCACGATTCCTACTGCCCAAATATCGAAACCCAGTACATAGTATGCGATGGATACGGGGATGGCACCTTTCAGGACATCGAAAATCCCTACGGGAACTACTGACCATCGAGAAACCGAGTGCCATACATTTGATGCACTGGCTACCCCGCTGCCATAATTCCTTATATCGATCCCTCTGAGCAGGCGGCCCGCGATGTAGGATGTTGGCACCGAGCCCAGAAGATAAGCACCAATAGTCAGTAGTATTACTTGGATTAACATAACCGATCCCCTTCGCCTAGGTTAAGACAGAGACGAGCCACGCGATCCATTTCCTCCTGAGCTTGCCAGGGAAAAGTGGAGCGGAGTGAAAACCACTTTTAGACAATAAAAACTCCTTTGGCGAACTGGCTTTCTCATAGAGCCCAAGGGCCGCCTCATGTGGTATCCACTTATCCCCCTTACAATGGATGAATAGCTTAGGAAAAGCCCCGAGTTTCTCTATATTAGTGAGGGGGTCAAGCTTTACCCAAGACTCCAGGCTTTGCTCCAGGCTTTGCTCCAGGTTCATACGCAATCGATAACCGAGGAGATACATCCAGAGCCTTTGTAAGATTCCGGTAATACTCCCCAACATGGGCATAGGTCCGATACGTGGAAACTCAATAATGAGGCTTCCTGTCCGTGCCGCCTTAGGATATAGGGGAGCCCAATCCTGCGTAAATTGGCCGTTAATTTCTGTGGGTCCGGATATGAAAACCAGAGCCTGGATATTTTCCAGCGTGGCGGCGTGAAGGGCTGCTACCGCTCCCATGCTATGCCCCACGAGAGCGATGCGACGAGGGTCGATCTTAGCGTGGCGACGCAGAAATTTCATCGCAGCCATGACATCCTGAGCGAGATCGCCATCGAGAACCCCCTCGCTCTTCCCATGCCCGCGAAAATCGAAGGTGAGGGTTGCGATGCCCCGGCGTACCAACTGCTGGGCACTTGGTCTCATTGCACGGTGACCTGACGCTATACCGTGGCAAAGCACCGCTCCCGGGAACGGACCCTCTCCCTTGGGGAGAAGTATCTCACCATGCAATGTGGCTCCATCAGTGGAGAAGTCTATTGTCGCGGTATGCCACTTCACTATCTAATCACCTTCTGGGAGTGTCTCTCTGCCATGGCGATGAGACGCTCGGCACAATCAAAAGGGACATCTATCCCGCCAAGTGGTGCCTCATTGTCGCCCCCAAGACCGTGAAAATCACTGCCCCCTGAGGTGATCAGCCCGTGTTTAGCTGCCAGGCTGACTAATCCATCGATCGTTTTACGGCGGTAACCATTATAATATGCCTCCAAGCCCACCAACCCGGCTTCTTTAAGCTCTACTAAGAGCTCCTCGATGGCATCGATGTTTGCCGGGTGCGCCAGCACAGGCAGGCCACCTGCCTTTACCACTAGCTTTGCCGCCTCTTGCGGGGAGAGCCTCTCCCGCTTGACATATGCCGGCCCCTGCCGACCGATGTATTTAATGAACGCCTCTTGGAAGGAAGGGATATAGCCTCGCTCAAACATTGCCAGAGCGATGTGCGGTCGCCCGACAGAGCCACCCCCAGATAATTCCAGGACTCGGTGCCACGCTATATCGATCCCCAATTCTCCTAGCTTGGCGACTATCTTCCGCGCCCGGGTTTCACGGGAATTACGCAGCCTCTCGAGAGTTTGCTTAAGCCCCTTGTTACGATAGTCTATAAAGTAGCCCAGAATATGAACCTCATCGTTGGGGGTATCGGTATTGATCTCCAGGCCGGGGATCACTCTGAGTGATGGGATGGACTCGGCTGCCAGGAGCGCGGGCTCAATCCCTGCCAGAGAATCGTGGTCGGTGATGGCGATCACGCTCAGACCCTGTTTCGCCGCAATACGCACCACTTCCTCCGGGGTCAGCCGCCCATCAGAGGCCGTGGTGTGAATGTGAAGGTCAATTTTCATCGTAACTATAACTCGATCTCCCGGTCGATTCGGCTTATGTTCTTTGCTCTGCCTGTGGCCTCCTCTATCTCTACTAAAACGGAATTAAGGAGTACACTTCCCTTACCCACGGATATTCGATGGGGAATTTGGGTAAGAAACCTCCTGAGCACCGTATCGGTATCATCCCCGATCACCGAATCTATGGGGCCGATCATGCCTACATCTGTGATAGAGGCTGTGCCTTTAGGGAGCAACCGAGCATCCACAGTGCCTACATGGGTATGGGTGCCCAGCACCGCGCTGACCCGGCCATCTAGATGCCACCCCATGGCTACCTTTTCCGAGGTAGCCTCGGCGTGAAAGTCAACGATGATGACGGGAGGCTTATTATCGGCAAGCTCCTCGAGTAGCTGATCCATCGCTCGGAAAGGGCAATCGAAGTTTCCGATAAAGGTGCGCCCCAAAAGGTTGACCACCAGCGTCTCCCCCTTGATCAGGTAGCCGTGACCGGGGACGCCCGGCGGATAGTTTAGCGGGCGCAGGATCGCCAGGTCGCTATCGAGATCGTTCATTATCTCCCGTTGGGCCCAGACATGGTTTCCTGAGGTGATGACATCGACACCGGCTTCAAAAAGCTCCTCTGCCGTTTCCCTGGTCAAGCCAAGACCCCCAGCAGCGTTTTCACCATTGGCGATTACCAGCTCGATCCCATACTCCTGTCGCAACCCAGGCAATAAGGCTTGCACCGCCCGCCTGCCGGGCCTGCCTATTACATCGCCCAACATGAGAATGCGCAATATCCCCCCTATTTTGCGTAGTCAACCGCTCTGGTTTCTCTGATGACCGTTACCTTTATCTGACCGGGATACTGCAGAGTTTCTTCGATCTTCTTCACAATATCTCTGGTAAGTCTTAGCGCTGCAAGGTCATCTATCTCGGCAGGTTTAACCATAATGCGTATCTCGCGACCAGCCTGGATGGCGTAGGATTTCTCCACGCCTGTGAAGCTATTGGCCACGCTTTCCAGCGCTTCCAGGCGCTTCAGATAGTGCTCCAGGGTCTCCCTTCTAGCCCCTGGCCTCCCCCCACTGATGGCATCGGCGGCGGAGATGATAAAACCCAGTATACTCGTTGAGTTGGTCTCTCCATGATGCTCTGCGACAGCACTGGCCACCTCAGCAGATTTATCCCATTGCTTAACCAGGTCAGCGCCGATCTTGGCATGAGGTCCCTCCACCTGGAAATCCACCGCCTTGCCGATGTCATGGAGCAGTCCCGCTTTCTTTGCTAGCGCGACCTTGGCTCCCAGCTCCGAGGCGATCATGCCAGCTAGGTGAGCTACCTCGATGCTGTGCCTGAGCACGTTCTGTCCATAGCTGAAGCGATATTTGAGGTGACCTAAAAGCTTTATTAACTCAGGCTGCAGCCCGGGTACCCCCACCTCGTGGGTTGCCTGCTCCCCTTCTCCTTGGATCGTTGTCTCCACCTCGTTCCTCGCAGTTGCCACCATCTCTTCAATGCGGGCGGGGTGAATTCTACCGTCGAGGATAAGCTTTTCCAGGGCGATCCGAGCGATCTCGCGACGTACTGGATCGAAGCCCGAGATAGTCACCGCCTCGGGGGTGTCGTCGATGATGAGGTCAACACCGGTGGCATTCTCAAGGGCTCTGATGTTTCGTCCCTCGCGCCCGATGAGACGCCCCTTCATCTCGTCGCTGGGCAGCGGGACCACCGAGACGGTGCTCTCTGAGACCACATCGGTGGCACAGCGCTGAATGGCCTGGGAGAGGATCTCCCGAGCCCGCTCATCGGCCTCCTGTTTAAGCTGAACCTCGATCTCTCTAATACGACGGGATACATCCTCACGAACCTCATCCTCCACCGCCTTAATCAGGAGCTCTTTTGCCTCATCGCTGGAGATCCTGGAGATAAGCTCCAATTGCTGAATCTGCTTCTGCTTCAACTCCTGAAGATGATTGTGCAGGTCTTCTGCCTCCTTTTCCTTGGCGAGTAGACCATATTCTCGTCGTTCAAAGGCATCCGATTTTTTATCGAGGTTTTCCTCCTTTTGAGAGATTCGCTTTTCATGCCGCTGAAGCTCAGCACGACGCTCGCGGATTTCCGATTCCGCTTGAGATTTGATCTTTAGCCCCTCCTCTTTGGCCTCAAGAATCGCCTCCTTGTGCTTTGTCTGGGCATCGGTGAGGAGGGCTTCAACCTCAATTTGGGCAGCGCGAATCCGGCGGCCAACAACCATCCGCCATACCAGAAACGCAACTGCACCCCCAAGGGCAGTTCCCCCCACCGCCGCTAAAACTATTGGCAACATTTTTATCTCCCCTTTCGTCTGGATCTTTCCAGATCGGATAAGGCTATCTTGAATTTTCCATGTTAAACTTTTATTTACTTCAAAGTCAAGAGAACTACCCTAGCTCCTGCCAAAGGCGCTCGGTAGTGCGGTTGGCCACCTCATAGCTGAATCCTCGCCTGCGCAGAAAAGCGCCTAGCTTTCGCCTGAAAGTTTCGTAGTCCTCTTTTGCCAAGGTGCGCCCCCTCTTTTGTGCTGCTCTATACGCGCTCTCCTCGTCGTCGATCCCGTCCAGCACCTTATCGATAAGTTCCCCGTCGACCCCCTTATGCCTGAGCTCCGCCTTGAGCAGCCGCCTGCCGCGGGGGCTAAAGGAGTCCCGCGCCTCCCTCCAGAACGTTGCGAAGGCGACGTCATCTATCATTTGCCTTTCCCTGAGCCGAAGAATGACCCCGTCAATGGTTTCCCCATTGAATCTTCGGCTGAGCCTGGTCCTGATCTCCGCCTCGCTTCGCGGGCGATAGCTCAGCAAGCGAAGGGCAGCGTTAAGACACTTCCCAAAGAGGTCGGCCGCCGCCAGTTCCTCTACCCGAGAATCGGAGAGCACCTGCCCGGGATGAAGACCATGCTCCTCAACCACGCCTCTTCCCACGCTGAAGGCGAATCTCCCATCCAGGAAGATACTGACCCGCTCTCTCCCTCTCTTCTGTGTCTCGATATCGGTTATGGTCTTCATAATTAAACGCAAAAAGGCTGGACCTAAAATCTCCCAGCCTTTTTTTCGCCTTTTCGCTTTTTCGCTCTAAGGCAAACTTTATTGCTCAGCCAAATTGCTATCGGGAGGGCTTTGAGAAGCGAAGGCTACTGCTCGGATCTGCCGCTCCATCTCCTGGGCAACCTCTTTATGCTCCTTCAGGTAATCTTTGGCGTTCTCGCGCCCTTGACCCAGGCGGGTTTCGCCAAAGGAGAAGAAGGCACCCGTTTTCTGCACCAACCCGATTCCCACCCCCATGTCGATAAGGCAGCCCTCGCTGCTGATCCCATAAGCGAACATGATGTCAAACTCGGCGTTCTTGAAAGGAGGGGCAACCTTGTTCTTGACAATCTTAGCTCTCACCCGGCTGCCTATCGTCTCGTCTCCTTTTTTAATGGCTTCCACTCTCCTCAGATCGATCCTAACCGAGCTATAAAACTTGAGTGCTCGACCCCCTGGGGTCACCTCTGGGTTGCCAAAGAAAACCCCCACCTTCTCCCGCAATTGGTTGATGAATATTACCGAGGTGTGCGACCTGTGAATGGCAGCAGTAAGCTTTCTCAGCGCCTGGGACATTAAGCGAGCTTGAAGTCCCACATGAGCATCACCCATATCCCCCTCAATCTCTGCCCTGGGGACAAGGGCAGCCACGCTATCGATAACTACCACATCCACTGCCCCGCTTCTGACCAGTGCCTCTGTAATCTCCAGTGCCTGCTCCCCCGTGTCTGGCTGGGAGATAAGTAGTTCCTCTACTTTGACACCACAGTTGGCGGCATAACCAGGATCAAGGGCATGCTCCGCATCTATATAGGCTGCCGTGCCACCTTGATTCTGAGCCTCAGCGATGATATGAAGCGCCATGGTCGACTTTCCGCTCAT
Source organism: Dehalococcoidia bacterium (assembly GCA_004377275.1). Classification (GTDB taxonomy): domain Bacteria; phylum Chloroflexota; class Dehalococcoidia; order E44-bin15; family E44-bin15; genus E29-bin15. Next base: position 9,352 of record SOIC01000029.1, on the reverse strand, counting down.
CTCCGGCCCGAAGATCTCAGTAACCCGACCCCTGGGGATGCCCCCAATGCCAAGGGCGAAATCCAGCGAGATGGCACCGGTGGGGATAAAGTCCACCGCCATCCTCACCGAATCCTCCCCCAGCCTCATAATCGAGCCCTTACCGAACTGCTTCTCGATCTGGCTTACCGCCAGCTCTAGGGCCTTTTCCTTCTCCGTAGTCATCTCGTCCACTAGTGTCAAAGAGATTCCTTAAATGTATCATAGCATAGCTACTTCATTAAAACAAGAGGGGATGAGCCGTCGATAAGATTACTATCATCTTTATGTCAACTCACCAGAGGTGTAAGCAACAGTCGTTCGTTGTGACCAGAATGATTTAAAAGGGAGGGATCGCGGGCGTGACTCTTTTATGGGCGCTTGCCGCTATCATGACATCGACCTTTCTCTTTCTCTTTATCTCATCCCCTGCCTCGCATGCGATAAGATAACGGTCGAGCTCCTCATATGTTATTCCCATCTCCCCCTCATCGGTTTGTCCCACCCAGAGACCCGCCGAAGGAGGTTTCTGGATGATCTCTTTCGGCATGCCCAGATAGATTGCCAACTCCCGAACCCGGCTTTTAACCAGATTTCCCAGCGGCAGGATGTCTACTGCACCATCGCCATACTTGGTGAAGTAGCCAATAGATATTTCGCTCCTATTTCCGGTACCCACCACCAGATAGCCGAGCCGATTTGCCAGGTAGTATAGGGTGAGCATTCTCAGCCTGGGTTTTAGATTGGCTTCAGCCAGTTTCTTAGTAGCTTGCTCGTAATCGCCTACAGGTAATACCTTGAGTAGCGAGTCGAGCACCCCTTCCAGAGCGATAGTGCTAGTGGGAATCTGGAATTGCTTGGCAACTGCCCGAGCATGTTCGATATCGGTTTTGCTGCTATAACAGGGCATGATGATGGCAAGAGTGTTATCGGGGAAGGCGCGCTTACAAAGCACCGCGACCACCGCTGAGTCGAGCCCCCCGCTCAAGCCAAAGACCACGCCTTTACGCTGCGCTAGTGCTACCTGCTCCCTCATCCAGGCTATTATTTTGTTTGCCCGCTCTTCCATAAAAGTTGACCGAGTATGCTGCCTGAAGTATACTCTGCAAATGGCTATCAAGTCAAAAGGATAGGGATAATGGACACCACCTTTATTGTTATCGTCGTTGTTGCCATTGTTCTCGCCATAACCATGCGCCTCATGTTGCGATCCTTCAGGCAGCGGCAGGAGGGGCGAGAGAGGGATGAGGCCTGGGAGAGAGACGAAGATGCACCCTCACTGGACAAGACTACCCCGATGGCAGAAGGTGCACCATCAGAAATGGAGGTCCAGCTCAAAGGAGTCGAAAAAGCTTCCCGGTTGGCGAGTACCACCTCAATAGCGGAAGTCACCCCATCGGAAAGTAAGACCGAGGTTAAAAAAGAGGTTCAAGTCGAAATCTCCCATATCAATAAATCCTTTGGGGGCAATATGGTGGTACAGGATGTCTCTTTCACCATTGAGACGGGAGAGGTCTTTGGCCTGGTAGGTCCCAATGGCGCGGGAAAGACCACCACTATAAGAATGATCATGGACATCATAAGGGCCGACTCCGGTGAGATCAGGCTCTTTGGCCAGCCTCTAGAAGAGGAGGCCAAGAACAGGATCGGCTATCTTCCCGAAGAGAGGGGCCTTTACCGGAAGATGAGGGTCTCCGATTCTCTGGTCTACCTGGCCAGTCTGAAGAATGTGGACGCGACAGTTGCCAAGGAGCGGGCTGAGGAGCTTCTAAGACAGGTGGATATGTTCCCTCATGAAGGGAAGAAGATAAGCGAGCTAAGCCGTGGCATGGGGCAGATCATCCAGTTCCTGGTCACTATCACTCACAATCCGGACCTGATTATCCTCGACGAGCCCTTTGCCGGTCTCGATCCGGTGAACAGGCAGCTCTTGAAGGACATCGTTCTGGAGCTTAAAGAGCAAGGGAAAACAGTCATCCTTAGCACCCACATGATGAACGAAGTGGAGGAGATGTGTGACCGTATCCTGATGATCGACAAGGGGCGTGTGGTCCTCTATGGGAACCTGGCGGAGATAAAATGGCGTTACCGCAACAACTCCGTATTTGTGAAGTGCGATGTCGTTATCGGCGATCTTGAGGGGGTAAGCGGGAGGAAGGATCATGGCAAGTATGTGGAGCTATTTCTCGATGGCGACACCCCTCCTCAGAAGATACTCAGCCAGCTTGTGGAGAAGAACATCCAGGTCGACCGCTTCGAGGTTTCCACTCCATCGTTAAATGAGATCTTCCTTCAGGTTATGAAGCAGTGAAAAAGACCTGGACCATCGCAAGACACGAGTTTACCACCACCATAAGGAGAATATCCTATATCCTGCTAACGATAAGCTTTCCTTTGCTGGGGCTTCTGGGGATATTAATCTTTTTGGGTGTGACTCAGTGGGGTGGTGAAGGCCCACCGCCCGAGGAAATCAGGATCGGCTATGTGGATGAGACCAGCATGTTCGATGAGTATACCAACCCAGATGGTGTTGTTTTCATACTTTATGATACGAATGATGAGGCCAGGGATGCGCTGTTTAGTAAGGAGGTAAGCGAGTATTTCATCATCCCCGAGGACTACCTCGAAACGGGGCTGATCGAGAGATACACCACGGAGCGGGAGCTAGGGCTGCCACAGGCAACTATGGCACTAATGGAAGATTTTCTCGTCGCCAACCTTCTTGCCGGTGAGGTGAGCGATGAAGTTCTAGAGCGGGCGCAAACGCCGCTTCTGCCGATTTCCACCAGACTGGATCCAGAAACAGGTGAGATCATACCTCCGGAAAGCGAGATTGCTGCCTTTGCTATGCCCTATGTCTTTGCCCTGCTATTCATGATGTCCCTGTTTTTCACCTCGGGATATTTGCTTCAGGGGGTCAGTGAGGAGAAGGAGAACCGGCTTATTGAAATCCTACTGTCCTCGGTCTCGGCAAGGCAACTGTTGACCGGTAAGGTGATAGGGCTCGGTGCCGCCGGTCTGATACAAATCGTAATCTGGCTCATATCTTCCGTGGCCCTCCTCGCTATTGCCTCACTCTTTATTTCCCTTCCTGAGGGGCTCACCATACCTATCGGCCTCATCATCTTTGGCATCATTTATTTCATCCTCGGCTACCTTCTTTTTGGCATTTTGATGACCACTCTAGGCTCCATCGGCTCTACCGCCAGGGAGAGCAGCCAGTGGACAATGATCATCGTCATGCCAGCAGTAGCCCCCCTAATCCTCATTAGCCTGTTCATCAACAACCCCGATCATGTTATCTTCACTGTTTTTACCCTTTTCCCTCTCACCGCCCCGGTAGCGGCTATAATGAAGCTCAGCATCGGCGCCTTCCCTGTCTGGGAGCTCTTGCTTAGCATCACCATCCTCACTGCCTCGATTGTGGGGGCAATGTGGCTAGCTGCCCGGGTTTTCCGGACCTTCCTGCTCATGTATGGCAAGAGGCCCAGCTTCAGGGAGATTCGGAGATACATCCGCGAGGGTTGATTCGCTCCTTTCGCTCGCTTCGCCAGTTTAACCTTGCACCAAATGAAATCGTTGATGATAGCTTTCGTCCTTTTACTCTTTAGTGTTGCGTTTTTATAGCCCTCACGTCGACTGCAATAGTCTTCTCGTAATTTTACCTCTGCCCAAAGCAACATCGACTATAGTAGCTGACAATGGTAGAATACTAGCAGCGGCCAAGAGCGAAAGTAATGTATGAGGTTATTGTTATTGGAGCGGGTCACGCCGGCTGTGAGGCGGCTCTGGCAGCGGCGCGGATGGGCTCCAGAACTCTCCTGCTTACCATAAATTTAGACAATGTCGCCCTTATGCCCTGCAATCCCTCCATCGGCGGACCGGCCAAGGGCCATCTGGTGCGGGAGATCGATGCCCTGGGTGGTGAGATGGCTCGCAATATCGACCGCACCTTCATCCAGATCAGGGTGCTGAATACGGGGAAGGGACCTGCGGTTCAAGCACTCCGGGCTCAGGCTGACAAGAAACTCTATAGCCTCGCGATGAAACATACCCTGGAGCGCCAGGAGAACCTGGATGTAAAACAGGCGCTTGTGGATGAGATCGGGGTTAAGAATTCCACCCTCTGGGTGAAAACGAACATCGGCTGGGTATATGAAGGGAAGAGTGTGGTGCTCACCACAGGGACCTCCCTCGCTGGTCGGGTCATTGTGGGAGACAAAAGCTATTCCGCAGGGCGGGCCGGGGAGTTTTCCGCAGAAAAACTGTCTGATAACCTACGCTCCCTCGGTTTCACCCTAGGACGGCTAAAGACAGGCACCCCCCCGCGCATCGATGCCCGAACCATCGATTTTAAGCGGACCATTATCCAGCCCGGCAGCAAGGTCCCGCTCTATTTCAGCCTGTGGGGAGAGAGAGCGACAGATTCGAAATTTCCTGAGCCAAACACGATTTACCCCCTGGCCCCTTCACCATGGCGACCTCAGTTGCCATGCTATCTTGTCTATACCAGCGAAAGAACCCATGAAATAATACGAAAAAACCTGGATCGCGCCCCCCTATTCACCGGCCTCATCCACGGTGTCGGCCCCAGATATTGCCCATCAATTGAAGACAAGATCGTTAGATTTGCCCACAAGGATTCCCATCCCCTTTTTCTCGAGCCGGAGGGCTGGGAGACCAATGAGGTCTATGTTCAGGGGGCCAACACCAGCCTCCCTGAGGATGTGCAGCTTGATATGCTGCGCACCATCCCGGCACTGAGGCGGGTGGAGATAGTGAGGGTGGGCTATGCCATCGAATACGATTATGTGCCCCCAAACCAGATCTCGGCTAGTCTGGAGACCAGGCTTGTTCCCGGCCTGTTCCTCGCCGGTCAAATCAACGGCACCACCGGCTATGAGGAGGCGGCGGGACAGGGGCTCATCGCCGGGATAAATGCTGCCCTCAGGGCGAAGGGAAAGCCTCCTATTTTGGTGCGGCGGGACCAGGGCTATGTCGGGGTGATGATCGATGACCTGGTGACCAGGGAGCTTACCGAGCCCTATCGCCTGCTCACCTCGCGAGCGGAGTATCGGCTGCTCCTTCGCCAGGACAATGCTGACCTCAGGCTCACCCCTCTTGGCCACGAGGTAGGGCTTGTCGCTAGGGAACGCTATGAGGCGGTGGAGGAGAAGCGCCAGGTTATTGCGGGGGAGCTAGATCGGCTGAAAAAGAACTACATCAACCAGTCAGGGCACAGCGTGAGCGCTCTGGGGTTCCTGCGTCGCCCCGATGCGAGCTATCAAACCCTGGTTTCCCTAGGCTTTGGTTCCCCCGGCTTGAAAATCGATGCTGCGGAGCAGGTGGAGATCGAGGCGAAATACGCGGGCTATATCGAGAAGCAAAGGGTGGAGGTAACACGCATGGCGAGGCTAGAGGCGAGGCATATCCCCAAGGGATTTGACTACGACGGCATCGCTGGCCTGCGCTATGAGGCGCTGCAGAAGCTGAAGAGGCATCAGCCGGCAACCCTGGGGCAAACCTCCCGCATCGATGGCGTCACTCCAGCCGATGTAGCAATACTTATGGTGCATCTGGAGAGGCAATGGAAATGAAAGACGCAGCACAACTGCTGTTCGACCATGACTTTTTCGCCCTGGGCTAGCGTTTACAGAAGAACAGCATCTAGCCGGTTGAGGCGCTAAGCCGCAAATGACAACTTCGAAAAAAGCAGACCTCATCCTCTATAACGCAAATGTCTTCACCCTAGACCCCAGAATGCCAAGGGCCGAGCTTGTCGCAGCAAAAGGGGGGAGGATCATATGGGTTGGCCATAATGATAAGCTAGGAGACCTCGAAGGGCTAAAAACGCAAAAAATCGAATGCCAGGGGAAGACCCTAGTTCCCGGCTTTAATGATGCCCACTGCCACATCCTCGCTTTCGCCTCAAGTCTGCTAAGCGTCGACTGCTCTCCCTCTGCAGTATCCTCCATCGCAGATATCAAGGCTCAAATTCGAAAGCAAGCAAGAAAACTACCCAAGGGTGCCTGGATCAGGGCCACAGGATATAATGAGTTCTATCTCGCCGAGAAACACCACCCTAACCGCGATGACCTGGACCAGGCAGCACCCCATCACCCGGTGAAGCTGGTGCACCGCTCCCAGCATGCCTGTGTGCTCAATAGTGTCGCCCTTTCCCTTATCGGTATCTCCAGGGAGTCGCCAGAGCCGCCGGGCGGGATGATCGGGAGAGACCTGGATTCGGGGGAGCCCAATGGGCTACTCTTTGAGATGAACTCCTACATTGACAAGATGATTCCTTCCTTATCGCAAGAGGAGTTCGAAAAAGGGGTCAGGCTTGCCAATAAGGAATACCTGTCGCAGGGCATCACCTCCCTTCAGGATGCCACCGCCCATAATGGACTAGGCGAGTGGCGCACCATGCAGGGACTCAGGGAAAGGGGTCTTCTGGTGCCCAGGCTGTCGGTGATGATGGGTATCGCATCACTAGAGGAGCTTCAGCGTAACGGCTTCTCCCCCCACTGTGGCGATGACGGGTTGCGCCTGGGAGCGCTAAAGATAGCCTTGAGCGAGGCCAGGGGCTTCCTGCATCCCTGCCAGGATGAGCTTGAGGAGAGGGCGCTTCAGGCATACCGGGCCGGCTACCAGCTAGCACTTCACGCTGTTGAGGAGGGCACCGTGGCGGCTGCGGCCGGTGCTCTGGAGCATGCCCTGGAGCGAATCCGGAGAAGGGATCATCGCCACCGCATCGAGCATTGCTCGGTGTGCCCACCACCCCTGCTCAAGAGGTTAAAGGATGTCCATGCGCTGGTGGTCACCCAACCCTCCTTTATTTATTACAGTGGGGAGCGCTACCTCAAAACAGTCCCCGAAGGGCAACGAAGGTGGCTCTATCGCATCGGCTCATTCTTGAAGAATGGCCTGATGCCAGCCGCTGGCTCCGACAGCCCGGTGGTACCTATTAACCCGCTTTTTGGCATCTGTGCCGCAGTTACCAGGAGAACAGAAAGCGGCGAATCGCTCCTTTCTCAGGAGCAGGTCTCGCCTGCGGCCGCCCTGAAGATGTATACCCAGGCTGCCGCCTATGCTTCCTTCGATGAGAAGGTGAAGGGCTCCATTCAAGTCGGTAAGTTGGCCGATTTCTCGCTCTTAAGCGCTGATCCTACCCAGGTATCACCTGAGGAGATAATGGAGATCCGTGTGGAGATTACCATAGTTGATGGCAAGATTGCCTGGCAAGCTTGACCGCCAGTGTTCCATAGTCTAGAATATGAGTGGCATGCCAATATACGAATACATCTGCTCTAGTTGTAACGCCAGGTTCGAGCTGCGACGCTCCTTCAGCGAGGCCGGTGAGGCTGTCTCGTGCCCCAAGTGCCAGTCCTCAGCCCGGAAGCTGTTCTCATCCTTTGCCGCCTTCTCCAAGGGCGCTGAGGGCGAGTCTAGCTCGATAATGGGCGATACCTGTAGCACCTGCCCGGCCACAAGCTGTGCCACCTGCGATATAGGCAGTTAACCCCTTGCCCTTCTCCCTCTGAGCACAAAAAAGCCTCCGATGGCACCTATCACAAGCGCTTCCACCACAACTGCCCCAATGATTAAAAGCGCAGCATCAGAGAAAAATCCCTCGGTGAAAATCCGGGGCAGGTAACCTGAGAGTATCCAGGAATCGCCGCTGAAGAAGAGGCGGTGAAAGGCACCGAAAAGCCACTGGAAGTTGACCAGCGCCGCTATCCCCACAACAAGGAGCAGGGCGATGGTAAGGATGCTGCCGCCGGCCATCATCCTCGCTAGCGAGGGCGCAAAACGCTTCCGCTGCCAGAAAAAGCCCCCGAGGGTGAAGGCAATTAGGTAGCCAAAGGTGGCTTCCTGAAGGTGATAGCAGAGCTCGATGAGACCCTTGACGTCCTTGAGGTGGGCGACCTCACGCTCATTAAATATTTCTAAGTCCTCTCCCCATTCCCCTGTGTTGACGTAGTGGATTAATTCCTGTGCCACCTCCAGCAGTTCACCATCGCTGAGGCCCGTTTCCTCGCTCACATCGTATTTACCGAAGCCGTACTCATAGAGGTGCACCTCATTGACCGCCCAGCGCAGGTTGCTGGTAACTAAGAAAATGGGGATGCAGAGTATGAAAATACCTACCCCAAGGGCACCGAGAAATTTTAGGGGCCTCTTTTCGGCCATGGCCACATACTAACGAAGCAGGCTTGGGCTTGTCAATAAAGTAGCTTGACCTATATAATACGGATGAAATGGGTGAGACCTTCGAAGACCCGGATAGTTTTGACACCCTGGTTGCGATTATCGCCAGGCTGCGCAGCCCCGATGGTTGCCCCTGGGATCGAGAGCAGACCCATTCCTCTATCAAGGGCAACCTGCTGGAGGAGGCCTATGAGGTCTTGGAGGCCATCGATGAAGGGGACATGGCAAAGCTCTGCGAGGAGCTTGGCGACCTGCTAATGCAGATCGTGCTCCACGCACAGATGGCCAGTGAGGACAAGGATTTTGAGCTCGGAGATGTCATCCGCAGCATAAGCACCAAATTGATTCACCGTCACCCCCACGTGTTTGGTGATGCCGAGGCCAAAGATGCCCAGCAGGTCATCGCAAACTGGGAGCTATTAAAACGGGAGGAGGGCAAGGGCTCGATTCTTTCAGGCCTACCTAAGGAGATGCCAGCCCTAGCTTACTCTCAGGCGATGGGGCGGCGCGTCGCCCGCGTGGGCTTTGACTGGGAGGATGTGGCGGGCGTTATCGAGAAGCTGGCTGAGGAGGTAGCTGAATTCAGTGAGGCAACCGAGCACCGGAATAGAGTACGGGAGTTTGGAGATTTACTTTTCACCCTGGCCAGTATCGCCCGCAAGCTTGATATCGACCTTGAGGCCGCGTTGCGCGGGGCAAACGATCGCTTCTATCGCCGGTTTTCCTACATGGAAGAGGTCTGCCGGGAGAGGGGCATCTCGCTCTCCACCCTGTCCCCGGAGGAGCAGGATGTCTTATGGGAGGAGGCGAAGCGCCAAATCGGGGAATAACGTGGTTGACATCCATTGATGTTGATGATGCAACGAAGATAGAAAAAGGGCGAAAGATTATTGTAGCGGCTTCATTTTTATGAAAGGTTAAACGAGCTGAACGCGCGAAATAGGCGAAAAGGAAAGTCGGGGCGAGAGGATTTGAACCTCCGACCTCAGCGTCCCGAACGCTGCGCGCTAACCAAACTGCGCTACGCCCCGATGGCTCCGTCCAATTTTCAAACTCGGGAAGGGTTCAACCTCCAACCTCCCCGACACGGTCGGGGCGCGCTAACCAAACTGCGCTACGCCCCGAT
>SOIC01000052.1 GCA_004377275.1 Dehalococcoidia bacterium | reverse complement strand
GCGCGCTAACCAAACTGCGCTACGCCCCGATGGCTCCGTCCAATTTTCAAACTCGGGAAGGGTTCAACCTCCAACCTCCCCGACACGGTCGGGGCGCGCTAACCAAACTGCGCTACGCCCCGATTGTTATAACCCATTTTTAATCATGGGAATGGTTGAGTCTCCAACCTCCCCGACTCGGTCGGGGCGCGCTATCCAAACTGCGCTACGCCCCGTAGCAACCATTATACCCCTAGATACCAAGGTTAGCAAGAAGCCTCCTTGAACTTCCCCCCCCCCAAACTGCCCCTCCTTGAATTGCACATTATCCGCTGCTATACTTAGTAAATCGTGAAATACTGCGTGCTGGTAATCGACGGTGCTGCCGGCTGGCCGCTCCCTGAGCATGGTGGAAAAACCTGCCTGGAGCTGGCGCATGTCCCAAACCTTGATAGGCTGGCTCGGGAGGGCGTTCTAGGTCTGGTGCGCACGGTGCCGCAGGGGATGGAGCCATCCAGCGCCTGCGCCTGCATGTCGGTGCTCGGCTATGACCCAACGGTCTACTATCGCGGCAGGAGCGCCATCGAGGCAAAGAGTATGGGTATTCACATCGACGAGGGTGAGGTCCTCTTTCGCTGCAACCTGGTTGCCGTTGAGGATGGAAAGATGCTGAGCTATTGCTCAGGCGGTGTATCCAGCGATGAGGGTCGTGCTCTCATCGCCGCCGTGGAGGAGAGCCTTGGCAGCAACACGATACGTTTTTACCCCGGCGTCGGCTACCGGCACATATGCAGGATAACAGGTCGTGAGGATACCCTATTGGCCACCTGCACACCGCCGCATGATATACCCGATAAGCCCATCGCTGAATTTATGCCGCAGGGATCGGGGAGCGACCTGCTCAATGACCTGATGCAGCGCTCCAAGGATGTATTTTGGGAGCATCCAGTTAACATCGAGCGGAAGTCGCGAGGCAATATGCCAGTAACGATGATCTGGCTCTTCTGGAGCAGCGGGCAGATACCCGATCTGCCGCTATTTAGAGAGCGCTATGGCCTCGATGCAGCGATGACATCGGCGATCGACCTGCTACGCGGCCTGGCCAAGATGGCAGGGATTGATACCCTGGACATCCCCGGGGTGACCGATGGCCCAGACAACGATTACGCCGCTCAGGGGGCCGGCGCCATCGAAGCACTGAAAAATCATGATTTGGTCGTTATCCACGTCGAGCCGCCGGATGAGGCTGGCCATGCCGGCTCCATTGATGATAAAATAGAGGCCATCCAGCGGGTGGATCGGGAGGTGGTAAGCCGCCTTCTCTCGTGGGAGGGGGACGTCATTCGTGCTCTTATCATGCCCGACCACGCTACACCCATTGCGGTTCGAACCCATACCCCGGAGCCGGTTCCCTTTCTGCTCTGGGGACCGGGGTTCGATGCCAATGGGGCGAAGCGATTCACCGAGGCGGAGGCTAAAAAAATCGGCTTTTTTATTGAGAAGGGGTATACCATTATGGCTAGGCTGATGGGAGCATAGCCGAAGGGTCTTTAATATGGCGCTGATAGTACAAAAATATGGCGGTAGCTCAGTGGCGGACGCGGAGAGGATCAAGAATGTCGCCCGGCGTATAGTCACCACCAGAGAAAAGGGCAACGATGTGGTGGTGGTCGTCTCCGCTATGGGGAAGACAACCGATGAACTCATCAGGCTGGCACATCAAGTCACCGACCGACCTGACGAGAGGGAGCTTGATGTTCTGCTATCCACCGGGGAGCTGATCTCCAGCACCCTGCTTGCCCTGGCGCTGAAATCCGCGGGGCATAAAGCGATCAGCCTCAGCGGTGCCCAGGCAGGGATCTGGACCGACGCGGTCTATAGTCAGGCGCGCATCCTCACTGTGGAAGGGCATCGCATTGTTAAGGAACTGGGCGAGGGCAAGATCGTCATCGTTGCCGGGTTTCAGGGCATCACCCACGAGATGGATGTCACCACCTTGGGTCGTGGGGGCTCTGACACCACGGCGGTAGCGATGGCAGCGATCCTTGGGGCACAGGCATGCGAGATCTATACCGATGTGGAAGGGGTTTATACAGCTGACCCCCGCTTTGTCACCGAGGCGCGTAGACTCACGGAGCTCGGCTATGAGGAGATGCTGGAGCTTGCCAGCCAGGGTGCAAAGGTGCTTCACCCCCGCGCTGTGGAACTGGGGGAACTATTTGATATACCGATCCTGGTGGCTTCCAGTTTCACTGAAGGTCCAGGAACCCTAATTCATGGAGGCGTCGCTATGGAAGTGCGAAACAAGGTGAGAGGAATTGTTCACGACCTCAATGTGGCTAAGGTCACCGTCCTTGGCGTTCCCGACCAGCCGGGGATCGCCACCGCCATCTTTGAGCCCCTGGTCAAGGAGAATATCAGTGTGGACACCATCGTCCAGAACGCCAGCGTGGAGCGGGTAACCGATCTGACCTTCACCGTGGCTAAAAGCGACCTGGAGAAAGCAATGCGCGTGGTGGAGCCAGCAGCGAAATCCATCAGTGCCAGGGGCTGCATTGCCGATGCCAAGCTGTGCAAGGTGAGTATCGTGGGCACGGGGATGCAGAACACGCCGGGCTATGCGGCCAGGATGTTCCGCGCCCTTTACGAAAAAGGAATAAATATCGAGCTTATCACCACTTCGGAGATCCGGATCACCTGCATCATCGATGAGACCAGGCTTGAGGATGCCCTCAACGCTCTCCATCAGGCCTTCGAGCTGGAGAAAGGGGAAGATGGGATTTAGCGAGTGCCCTTACGACGGTTTTGCTAAACTACCCTAATACCCCTTGACAATTAGCGAAACTCCCCTAAAATAATGCGAATGAAGTAAGTGGTGGTAAATGATGCATTATCAGGCAGGAGAAGCAAGGCTGAGGCGGCGGCGCGAAAAAGACGCTATTGCTTTAGCAATGCAAGGTCGTTGGGAGGAGGCAGTCACCGCTAACAGGAGTATAATTGAGGTCTTCCCCAATGATATTAATGCCTATAATCGACTAGGTAAGGCGTTGACGGAGCTAGGTCAGAATACACAAGCGAAGGAAGCCTATAGCCGAGCCCTGGAAATCGATCCCAAGAATAGCATCGCCAGAAGAAATCTTAGGCGACTCTCACTACTGAAGGATGCGCAACCGACACCAAGTGAGGGGCGCCAGAGGGTTATCCCCCAGCTTTTTATCGAGGAAACGGGCAAGGCAGGAGTGGTCAGTCTCGAGCAACCGGCCCCGCGGGAGGTGCTCGCTAAACTGGCCGCCGGTGACCCGGTCTACTTGAGATCGAAGGGACAAGGGCTAATTGTGGAGAGTAAGCATGGTGAGTATCTAGGACAGGTTAAGCCAAGGATTGGTGTGCGCCTCGCCAAGCTAATTAAGGGGGGCACACGCTACACAGCAGCCATCGCAAGTTCGGCGGATAGTGAGGTAAAGGTAGTCATCGCGGAGGTATTCCAGCATCCCAGCCAAGCAGGACGCCCCTCCTTCCCTGCTAAAGGTTATGATGGTTTCCGTTCTTATGTCAAAGGGAGTATCTTAAAATACGAGCTAGGAGAAGAAGAGGAGGTTTTGGACGAAAGCGGTTATCCGGTTGATTCAGAAGAGGATGCAGATGCCCTGCCTGAAGGCATGTCTCTGATAGTAGATAATGAGGACGGGAATATCCCCGAGTAGGAACCCTAAGGTGGAGCGAGTCCCTTACCTTTAAGCCTGCTTCTTCACCTCTACATAAAGTCACCCATTGATCTACCGGATGGATGGGTGACATTCCCGCTAGTATCTCGCTTTCTATGGTGGAGCAAAGGATACTCTTCTGCAGCCCTTTGACGAGCTCAGCGAAGCGTGATATTCTTTTGGCAAGATCGCTGAATATCCAGGCATAGTGGGTTTGATGAATATCGGAGCAGTTAAGCCAGTTAACATCGAAGAGGAGATGAAAAGCTCCTATCTGGACTATGCCATGAGCGTGATCGTCTCCCGAGCCCTGCCCGATGTGCGCGATGGGTTAAAGCCGGTGCAACGACGGATCCTCTATGCCACGGGTGAATTGGGGCTCACCCACTCCAGTGCCCACAAGAAGAGCGCTCGCATCGTGGGCGAGGTGCTGGGTAAATACCACCCCCATGGCGATGCCCCGGTCTATGAAGCTATGGTGCGCATGGCGCAGGATTTCTCCCTAAGGTATGTGCTCATCGATGGGCAGGGGAATTTTGGCAGTGTGGATAACGACCCTCCAGCGGCGATGCGTTATACTGAGGCTCGCCTTTCCCAGATCGCTCAGGAGATGCTCCTTGATATCGATAAGGAGACAGTCGAGCTGGTACCTAATTTCGATGGTACTCTCAAGGAGCCCACCGTGCTTCCCTCAAGGCTCCCCAATCTACTCATAAATGGTGCTTCAGGGATCGCGGTGGGCATGGCTACCAACATCCCCCCCCACAATCTCGGTGAGGTCTCAGATGCAATCTGCTATCTCATTGAAAATCCTGAGGCATCAGCGGACGAACTCACCGATTTCATTCGCGGTCCTGACTTCCCTACTGCGGGAATTATTTTCGGACGAGAGGGGATCAAGAATGCCTATGCCACAGGTAAGGGTAAGGTCTTGGTCCGAGCCAGATACAGTATTGATGAGCTCGCTAAGGGACGCCATCAGATAGTGGTCACCGAGCTTCCCTACCAGGTAAACAAGGCAGCGTTGGTGGCGCGTATCGCCGATCTGGTCAAGGCAAAAAGGATAGAAGGGATCGCCGAGTTGCGCGATGAATCGGACAGGCAGGGTATACGTATCGTTATCGAGCTGAGGAGGGATGCCCAACCGGAACAGGTCTTGAACAACCTCTTTAAGCATACGGCGATGCAGTCAGCCTTCTTCGTTAACATGCTAGCCCTGATCGATGGGCAGCCCAGGGTGATCAGCCTAAAAACGGCGCTTCAGCAGTATATCAGCTTTCGCCAAGAGGTCATCGTCCGTCGCTCCCGGTTTGAGCTTCGCCATGCTAAGGAGCGGGCCCATATCCTTGAGGGGCTGAAGATCGCCCTCGACCACATGGACGAGGTTATCAGAGTGATTCGCCAGTCCCCAAGCGCTGAGGCGGCGCGGGGAAATCTGATGGCATCCTTTAATCTGACCCAGGCGCAAGCCCAAGCCATCCTGGACATGCAGCTCCGGCGCCTCGCTGCCCTGGAGCGGGAAAAGCTGATAGAAGAATATACCGAGGTGTTGAAAACCATCGCTTACCTGGAGGACCTGTTGGCTAACCCGCGGAAGATCCTTTTTCTGGTCAAGCAGGATATAGTCGAGCTAAAGACAAAATACGGTGACCCACGGCGGACGGAGATCGTTGAAGAGGAGCCAGAGGAGTTCAGAGAGGAGGATCTGATTCACCATCAGAAGGTGATGATAGTCCTCACTACCCGTGGATATATTAAACGAATGCCTATCGAAAGCTACCGAGTGCAGCAGCGAGGAGGGAGAGGGGTGATGGGTATCGCCACTCGAGAGGCAGAGAGCGTGCGCCTTCTCCTGGTCGCCGATACCCTCGATACACTGCTCTTTTTCACCAATCGGGGGAGGGTATACTCCCTTAAATGCTACCGCGTACCACTGGAGACCTCCCGAACGGCCAAAGGGATACCAATGGTAAAATTGATCTCCGTAGGTGAGACAGAGCAGGTAACCGAGATTCTGGCGGTATCAAGCTTTGTTACCGGGGTCTCCATGATTATGGTGACACGCCGCGGTGTGATAAAGCGGAGTGCTCTTGAGGGGTTTGCCGCGGTGCGCGCCAATGGTCTGATAGCCATGAGGCTGGGGAAAGGAGACGAGCTAGTGGCGGCCAGGGTGGCTAGCCAGGATGACGAGATCATTCTAGTGACAGAAGGGGCTCAGGCGATCAGGTTTGCTATTAGGGGACTCAGGACCGCTTCACGCACCAGCGGTGGAGTGCGTGCCATCCATGTTACCCCCGATGATCGTGTGGTGGCAATGGACATTGTCTCCCCTAATGCTTACCTGATGGTAATTACCAAGAATGGCTTTGGCAAGTGCACCCCCCTATCCAGTTATCGCCTCCAGGCTCGCGGGGGCACCGGTATAAAGAGCCTCAGTTTAAAAGTAGGGAAGGTAGTCGCCGCGCGTGTTATCAACACCCTTGACGAGGTGATGCTCCTCTCCGCTCAAGGGGTCATCCTTCGCATGCGGGCGGATAACATCCCAATTCAGGGGAGAATTAGAAGAGGGGCCAGTCTGATGAAGCCTGACGAGGGGGATGAGGTGATCTCTATTGCAGCGCTACGCTGATGCTCTGGGATAAAATTGCGCAGAATGTTGTAACAAACTATTGAAAAATGGTTATATTTAACTTTATTTTTTAACAGAGGGGTATTGACATTCATCTAATATTATGTTATACTCGCCCAATTTTGTAGAGCGTATTGTAGGCCAGCTTTGACAAGGTCGGGAGTGAGCTAGAAAATTGGAATTTCTTTCTATTGAATGGGGCGAGGCTGGATGAGCCAGCACGGAAGGTTCTGGCTGCCAGCCTTTTTACTTAAATAAAGCGAAAGGAGAAACAAAATGAAAAAGAGGTTTAATCCAGCATGGCGTATCGTGGTGACATTGCTGCTGTTGTTCGCCCTAGCGCCAGTAGTGGCGCTGAGCGTGCCTGCGGATGCCGCGGCATTGGGACCAGATACCTACATAAATGAACTCCCTTTATATGTCTCGTCTGCCACAATTCCCTGGGAGATAAGCGGAACTAGCCTAGCCCCTACACCAAATGTGGTCGAATATGTACAGATACAGATCGAATGGAAAAGTGACGGAGTTACTTATTATTGGGACGATATGCCAGCTAGCTGGTCTATAAACCCAGATACTTCCAACACGGTTACCCCAAATCCCCCAGACGGAATCTGGGGTGATCAACAGGAGTGGTCATGGACTGGTAACCTACCAGGAGCAACCGATTTAACAGAGGCTGATAAATACACTGTCCGCGCCTGGGCCGTGGATGAAAACCTGAATAAAGACTCCAGTCCCCATGAACGTACTTTCTATTACGATGATTCGGCGCCAGGTCCCACCACAATCACGCCCGTCGGTAGTCCCATTGCAAACAGCATAACCTCAATCGGGGGTACAAGCAAAGATACATCGGGTATATTAGCTGTGGTGTTGGTAAAAATAGAGCGCTCTGATGGTTACAGCTGGGACGGCACCATCTGGCAGAGTTCCGAATCCTGGGTCCGCGCCACCACCAGCACAACCTCGTGGCGCATAAGCACCACCACAACACCAGCCCTTCCCAATTGGAAACATGGCGAGAGCTATACCGTCAGTGCCTTTGCAGTGGATGGGGCGGGAAATATAGAGGAAGACCCTCCTCTACCACATACCTTCACCTTCGAGAAGAGCCTCACAGGGCTTAGTGTCTATATTGATACCATCCCGGACTATATTAATAGCGGATATCTCACTGGTATCACTGGCACCTCGAAGGCCGCTACGGGCAATACAGTTGCTTCGGTGAAGGTGAAGATAAAGAACGACAGCACCGGACTGTATTGGAACGACACCACCTCCGGTTGGGTTGCCGTGTCAGATACTTGGAACGATGCCAACGGCACATTCGGTGAAAATGAAGTGGATTGGGATTACACCAATATTCAGACATGGGATGATGGCAAAAAGTACTGGGTCTATGCCAGAGTCAGTGACGGTACCAACACAAAGGATACCGGACCAATAAAATTCACCTGTGACGATACAGCTCCGGAGAGTACCATTAATGCTATCGGTATCGTCACCTACTACGGGAACACCGTCTTCAACAGCTTGACATCGATTACCGGCTCTGCCAGCGATAAAACCGGAGGCATGGCGTTGGGCAAGGTCGATTCAGTGAAGGTAGAGATTTCAGGTGGCACCGTTTTTTGGGATGACACCGCCACTGGCACAATCTCATGGAGCATAACCTCCAGCACAATACCACCTCTTCCCTACTGGAAACATGGTGAGAGCTATACCGTCACAGCCTGGGCTGCGGATGAGGCGGGCAATGTACAGCTGGATGAAGTCCCCACGACGGATTTCACCTTTATAGTAACGCTTACGCCCAGTCCGCTAACACCAACACCCACACCTACACCTGGACCAACGCCAACACCAACTCTAACGCCTACCCCCACGCCCACTCCCACCCCTACACCTACTCCTACCCTTACACCAACACCTACACCCACGCCTGACATCACCGAACCAACCATGACCGGCATAGACTGGACCGATGTCGATGCGTCAGGCACTATCAATGAGGGCGATACACTGTGCTTCAAGTTCAGTGAGGCGATGGATACTGCCACGATCAACACAACCAATATCGAAACAATGCTGCCGACTTCCCCTAGCCATAGCTACGGCACATTGACGGCCGATGATCTTAGCTGGAGTTACAGTGATAAATGGTTTTGGGTGACCCTGGGATCGGGTGAGACTATTGTAGGCGGGGAGACGGTGGACCCATCGGACTCTGTGACAGACGTGGCAGACAATCCTGATAACACTACGACGCCGCCGGCGATCGAGGTACCAGAGGAAGAGGAAGAGGGCTTCGCTTGGGAGTGGTGGTATACCCTGTTGATCGCGCTGGGTGCTCTCATTATCATCGCGGCCGTTGTCCTGCTCGTGGTTCTCCCGAAGAGGGGAGCGGCTGAGGAGTTTGCTGAGGAGGAGCTTTACGAAGAAGAGGAAGAATTTTGATAGCTTTTCTGGCAAGCGGGGTGCCAGCGCTCTAGCCCGCATGTAGTGCAGCGACCAAAGCGGCAATCCGGGGTCTCTGTACCTTGTAAGTTGTGCTGGTACTCCCTTTTCAGGAAGGTAGTGCTTATCCCAACGTCGATGTGAGCCCAGGGAAATATTTCATCCAATGGGCGTTGGCGGTTAGCGTAGAAAGCGGGGTCGAGCCCACATTCATCGAAGGCTCGGCCCCATTTTTCATAATTGAAGTGCTCGCTCCAGGCATCGAAGGTGGCTCCCAGTTGCCAGGCGCGGTATATCGCCTGAGAGAGGCGTCTGTCTCCCCGCGCCAGCACCCCTTCAAGCAGACTCATCTTGGGATCCTGCCATGACAGGCGCAGCCCTGACTTTTTCATGCCAAGCCTGAGAGCCTCAATCCTGGCATTTAGCTCCTCTTCAGTGTGCTGAGCCACCCATTGAAATGGGGTATGCGCCTTGGGCACAAAAGCCGAGGTGCTCACCTTTAGGTGCAGCGCTTTACCCCCGCCTTTCCTCAGCGCGGGGACACCCTGGCGCACCATGTGAACGATGCTCTCTATGTCATCAAGGGTCTCAGTGGGCAAGCCGAGCATGAAATAGAGCTTAACGCTGTTCCAACCCCGCTCCGCAGCAGTCTCTAAGGTTTGGAGTAGATCATCCTGGGAAACGCTCTTATTAATCACCCGACGCAGCCGCTCACTTCCAGCCTCAGGGGCAAAGGTCAAGCCAGTCTTCTTCCCAGAGGTAATGGTATCCATCAACCTTAACGAGAGGCCATCGATGCGCAGGCTGGGCAGTGATATCTTGATGTTGTGCTCTCGATAGCGTGCTGATAGCACGCCAACCAGGCTCTCAATTTCCGAATAGTCGCTGGTGCTCAACGAGAGTAGTGAAAGCTCATTATAGCCACAATTCCTGAGCAATTCATCCACTGCCGCCAAAACCTCCTCCTTAGGCCGCTCCCGGATCGGGCGATAGATGATCCCCGCCTGGCAGAAGCGACAGCCCCTGGTGCAACCACGCTGAATCTCGATGGCTGCCCGATCATGGATCGTGGCCATATAAGGGACCACTGGCTTGGTCACCGCAGGGGGCAGCTTTATAAGGATGCGTCGCTTAACGCTTGAGCCTAGCCCCTGAGATGTGGGCATTATCTTAGCAATGGTGCCATCGTTATGATAGTCAACCTGGTATAGACTGGGCACATAGATGCCGGGAATATGAGCCAGTTCACGAAGTAGCTCCTGCTTTGCATGGGAACCCTCAAACTTCCACCGGCGAAAGGTTCCCAGTAGCTCCAAGATAACCTCTTCACCTTCGCCAAGGACGAAAAGGTCGATGAATTCCGCCATAGGCTCGGCATTAAGGCTGCAACTACCGCCAGCGATGATCAAGGGGTAGGATTCATCGCGCTGCGCGGCGAGCACCGGTATCCCCGCCAGGTCGAGCATATTGAGCACATTGGTGTAGGTGAGCTCATAGCCCAGGGAGAAGCCAATAATGTCGAAGTCCTTCAGGGGACGCCGCGATTCCAGGCTAAATAGGGGGATGGTGGCCTTCCTCATCTCTGCCTCCATATCGACCCAGGGGGCATAGACACGCTCAACAAGAGCCTTGGGCTCTCTATTGACAAGGTCATAGAGGATGACCAGCCCCAGGTTGGACATGCCAATTTCATAGATGTCGGGATAGGCAAGAGCTATCTTGACATCTATAGCGTCCCAATCCTTCGTGATGCTATTCCACTCGCCCCCGGTATAGCGGGCAGGCCTGGTTACCCTGGGAAGAATTTGATCCAGATTGGTCATAGTATCCCCCATTATAGCAAAGCCTTAGCCTTTTGACATCTTGGATATAAAATGATAGGATTGAGAAGCGGCTGCGGCACCATGACCTCCCTGTCAGCAACCCGGGACGAGAGCGAGTAGTTGATCGCAGCAAGGGAGGGGCAGTGCTTTAGGAGGCATCGTTTGGCAGCTTCAAAAGTGAAAGATAAAAAGTCCGCTAAGAAGGGGAGCTGGGATTACGCCATCGTGCAAACAGGGGGAAAGCAGTATAAGGTTTCATCTGGGGAGACCATCGATGTGGCGCACCTTCCCGCAGCGGAAGGGAGCGCCATAGAGCTGGATCAGGTGTTGCTGGTCGCCGATGGGGAGAGGGTGAGGGTCGGCACGCCTACTGTGGAGGGGGCCAAGGTAATCGCTGAGGTCCTCGGCGAGGGCAAGGGGAAGAAGGTCATCGTCTTCAAATACAAGCCAAAGGTGCGCTACCGCAGGATGAAGGGGCACCGGCAGCTCTATACCAGGCTTGCCATAAAAGAGATAGTATGCTAGCATGGCGCAAAGGGAAAAGATACAGATCTTTATCATAAGGAGCTTGAAGCAAGCGAGGTAATGAGGGCTTATACACTTTGGGACAACGCAATATATCTATTTAGTGTCATTTCTATATCCACTTTCATGGGTCATTTTTGGTGGCCTGCTACCAATACCGGGTATGCGCTCTGGTCAGTGTCGGGGGCTTTTGCGATATTATCAGTATATAGCGGTATAATCAGGAGGGCCGAGATTCAGGAGGAAGGCTCAAGGAAAGGGATGGCAAGTGCGGCGGCAGTTATCGGATGCCTGGTACTGCTGGGGTTAACCTTTAGCGCAGTATGGCTCATAGTACCAATATCCCTATATCCTTGATCCCCATCGCCATTCCATTAGTAGCCGAAGAAACGTTTTAATTTTGGGCGACATTCATATTGAAAAGCGGAGGAGAGCTAAAAAGTGGCACATAAGAAGGGCGGCGGCAGCACAAGGCTGGGGCGAGACAGCCAATCAAAGAGGCTTGGGGTCAAGCGATACAGTGGCCAGCAAGTGCGCGCGGGCACTATTATCGTTCGACAGAGGGGAACGCGCATTCTCCCCGGAGATAACGTAGGTCTGGGGCGAGATCACACCATATTTGCGCTCATCGATGGCTTCGTCAAGTTCGGGCCAGCGTCCAAGTATAAAAAGAAGGTAAGCATTTACCGCCAATGAAGAAGAATATCCATCCTGAATACATGGAAGCGCAGGTTGCCTGCTCTTGCGGTAACACCTTCACTACCGGCTCGACAAAGCCTGTGCTCAAGGTTGAGCTTTGCAGTAAGTGTCACCCCTTCTTCACCGGGGAGCGGCGCATCGTGGACACCGCAAGGCGAGTGGAGCGCTTCAAGAGAAGATACAAGATGGAGTAGCGCCCCTTATGACTCCGTGACTTCCTTCAGCCTGCGAAAGAAGCAACTCCTATTACCGGTGTGGCATACCGGGCCAGTGGCCTCCACCTGGAGAAGCAGGGCATCATCATCGCAGTCCTTGTAGATATTGCGAACATTGAGATAGCTTCCCGAGGTCTCCCCCTTGTGCCACAGTTCCTGGCGACTTCGGCTATAGAACCAGACCTGACCTGTCTCCAGCGTCTTCTGCAATGACTCCTCGTTCACATATCCCAGCATCAGCACCTCCCCGTTTTCCGCGTCCTGAATAATCGCTGCTACTAGCCCCTTTTCATCGAACTTCAGCATAGCCCCTCCTAAAATTTACCACGTACGCAAAGAAATTGCCGAATTGCTGAAACGGCTCAAATCCTGCTCTGCGAGCCCAAGCAATGGTAGTTCTCCTCAGGGGATAATCGGGGTCGGGGAGGTACTCGGAGATCGATAGCACCCCTCCGGGACGAAGCACACGATACAACTCCTGCAACGCCCGATCTTTGTCGGGTACCTCACCTAGAACGGTGACCAGGTAAGCAAGGTCAAAGCTACCATCCTTAAACGGAAGATGCTCCCCATTCCCCACCATTATGGCGATGTTTTCCAGGGTGTCTTTCGAGACCTTCTCTTTAAGTCTGGCGATCATCGCTGGCTCGATGTCCAAGCAATAAAGCTTTCCCGTGTTTTCCGAATAAACCAACCGCCTCGCCGCCTCTACGGTGAAAAAGCCGGGGCCAGGCCCTAGTTCCAGAACCCTCATGCCTACCGCGATGCCTACTTTATCCAGCAATTTCGCTGGGCTGAAAAAGTACCTGCGCACCGGGTTTTCTAATATCATCGCCAATAGCGTAACCGAGCGACGCGATGCGGGAGCAAGACGGAACTTGCGAACAATACGGAACACCACGAACCACAAGAAGAGTAGCGCGCCTATTAAACTGAGAATAGCGATTAACGCGGGATGCATCAGATGCTCCTACGCCATAATATTGTCCAGCGCCTGTTTTAGGTCGATGTCCCCGGTGTAAATCGCGCGTCCCACTATCGCCCCCTCCACGCCGATACGAAATAGCTTCTTCAAATGCTCCAGCGATGCAATGCCACCCGCTGCGATGATGGGGAGGCTGGTCTTGGCCACCAATTCTTCTACGGCGTCGAAATTTGGTTCCGTGAGCGTTCCGTCTCTGGCTATGTCGGTATATATCAAGCGCTCCACCCCAAGGGATGCCATCTGCTGCACTAGTTCGATTGCCGTTACCTCAGTCCTCTCCTGCCAACCATGGGTCGCCACATAGCCATCCCGCGCATCGATGCTCACAATTATGCGGTTCCCGAACATGTTGCAGGCTTCCTGAATTAAGGCGTGGTCCTCAATCGCCGCCGTGCCCAGGATGGCACACGCCACACCAAGCTCCAGAGCTTGCGCGATCGCCTCGATTCGGCGAAGGCCGCCGCCTAACTGAATGGGAATGGGGACCGCCCGCGCTATCTCCTCTATAAGGGAGATATGGCAAAGCTCACCCTTCGCTGCGCCATCAAGGTCAACAATATGAAGCCGCCTCGCCCCCAAGGATTGCCAGTGCCGCGCGATATCTATAGGCTCTTCTGAGAAGACCGTCTCATGACTATAGTCACCTTGATAGAGGCGAACACACTTTCCGCCCTTAAGGTCGATAGCAGGAATAACCTCCATTTTTCGCCCTTTTCACAGCGTCTTAATAAAATTACCTGTGGCTAACCGTACAACCACATGGTTAGTCAGGACATTCGCTTTTTCGCCCTTTTTGAATTACTTACAGCCTCGTTTTTCCTTTATCCGCCTTTTCAAACTATTATGTCAATTATAAGCTGTAAATTTGGCGAATTTCTTAAAAAACTTGCCCTCCACTACGACGAGGGACTCTAGGCTGCATACAGGGGAACTACACACGTTGCGGAGCTACGCCTCCTTTTGCGCAGCTAGGACGTGGGTAATTGCAAACCCCTGATGGCGATAATATTTCTCAAAATCTCGGAGGTGCCGCCCTGGATGGTATAACCTGGCGAGAATAGATAGGACTCGGCAGCACTCTCCCGAAACGCAGGGGGGATCCACTTCGAGCCCTGTCTCAACTGCCCGTAGAGACCGGGGAGTTGTGTTGCCATATGGGCCAGGTGCTGCTCGAACGCCGTGCAGAAGGTCTTAGCCATCGCCGCCTCAGTAGTGGGGAGGCGTCCCTGGTCGAGCACCCAGGCTACCCGATAGGTGAGCAGGCGTCCCACTTCGTACTTGACGGTGAGGTCTGCCAGCTTATGTCGCACTGTGGGTTGCTCAGCAAGGGGTTTGCCACCGTACTTCGTTTGTTTGGCATACTCGATAAGATCCTGGTAAAGAGGGTAATTTGTCATCAACCGCTCTACGCCGCTTCGTTCATAATCAAGCTGCTCTGCGATCTGATACCAGCCCCGGTTAATCCCTCCCACCAAACTTGACTTGGGCACCCGCACGTTATCGAGGAAGACCTCATTATAGTGGTGGCCTCCGGTCATGTCGATCAGCGGACGGACATCGATCCCCGGCAGGTGCATGTCCACGATAAACTCGCTGATCCCCTTATGCCTAGGCTCATCGGGGTCAGTGCGGGCTATGAGGTAGAGGTAGTCGATATGGTGCGCCCCGCTGGTCCATACCTTCTGTCCATTAATGATGTAGGAATCGCCATCTTCCACAGCTTTCGTGCGCAGGGACGCAAGATCGCAGCCAGCCTCCGGTTCACTCATACCAATGCCGAAGACAATTTCACCTCTCGCGATGCGGGGCAGAAAGTACTCCTTCTGTTCGTCGCTGCCATGGCGGATTATAGAAGGCCCCATCTGGCGGTCGGCAAACCAGTGGACGGCTGCCGGCGCTCCATAATGAAGAAGCTCCTCGGTGAGCACCATACGGTCCATATAGCTCTTCCCTTGACCGTAGCATTCTTTGGGCCAGCACAATCCGATCCAGCCTCTCTCCCCTAGCTTGCGGGAGAACTCAGGAGAATACCCACCCATCCAGGCATCACAACGCGCTTCAAAGCTACCCTTCTTCAGTTCCTCCTCGAGGAACTGTCTAACCTCCTGTCTCAGTTTCTCCTGCTCTTCAGTAAAACTAAAGTCCATTTGCAGTATCCTCTCTACTTAACCTGTGGGATGCTAATCGAGTTCCATCAAGACATCACCTTTTTTAATACCCTGCCCTACCTCCACCTTAATATCGATGACCTTACTGTTTTGCGGAGATTTTACCGGCATCTGCATCTTCATGGCCTCTATGATACAGAGTTCCTGACCTTGTGTTACCTCCTCCCCCACCTTCACCTTGATATCAACCACTCTTCCCGGCATTGATGATACTATAGCAGCCATATTTACAACCCCTCTATAGATTGATGTTTGAGTATTTTCTCCACGGCCTGATCACGGTTTTATCTTCAAGTATGTCTAGTGCCCTATTTATGTGTTTCCTCGTCTCGCTAGGCATGATCACATCATCAATGAATCCTCGTTCCGCCGCGCGATAAGGGTTCTCGAACAGCTCTCGATATTCGGCGATCCTCTGAGCTTTCATAGCATCGGGGTCCTCCGATTCCTTTATTTCCCTGGCGAATATAATGCTGGCGGCGGTCTCGGCGCCCACGATGCAAATTTTGGCTATAGGCCAGGCGAACATGAAGTCAGCCCCGGTATCCTTGCAGCACATTCCAGTGTACGCCCCGGCGAAGGACTTACGCACGACAATAGTAATCTTGGGCACCGTTGCCTCTATATAGGAATAGAGCATCTTGGCACCGTGACGTAAAATGCCCTTCCACTCTTCAGTTGAACCTATCCAGTATCCAGGGACATCGTGGAGGTTTATCAGTGGTATGTTGAAAAGGTCACAGAACCTTACGAATCTGGCGACCTTGTCAGCGGCATCACAGTCCAAGGCGCCTGCGGCACACATCGGCTGGCTGGCAACGATCCCGGCAGGACGCCCACCGAATCTGGCGAACCCGACAATCACGTTCTGTGCAAAGTCCTTCAGTATCTCAAAAAAGTTGCCATTATCTATGATTCTCACGATTACATCGTGCATGTCATAGGCGATGTAAGGTTCTTCAGGAACCAGTGTATCCAGCTCCAGGTCTATCCTCTCCGGGTCATCACCTGTTTCCTGGTATGTTAGCTTCCTCGATTCCTTCTTATTGTTGTTAGCAGGTAAAAAGCTCAGCAGTTCCTTGGCCTTATCCAGGCAGTCCTTATCGTCTTCGACTACCACGTGTGTCTCCCCCGATTTGACAGCGTGGGCCTCCACGCCGCACAGGGTGTCAAGGTCAATATCTTCACCCGTCTGCGTCTTGACGAAGGCGGGACCGGCTATGCCCATGCGACCCGTCTGCCGACATTGAAACACGAAATCCTGCATCACTGGATGATAGGCTTGTCCTCCCAAACATGGCCCCATCAGCAAGGCTATCTGGGGAATGATGCCTGATGCCAGAATCTGAGACGTGAATAGCCAGGCGTAGCTCTGCAGGGTATCCATCCCCTCTTGAAGCCGTGCTCCACCAGAATCGTTCATGCCGACAAATGGTATCCCCATATCTTTGGCAAGGTCAATGGTTTGCGAGAACTTTTTGCCGTGATATTCGCCGAAGGTGCCTACCATTGTGGTGTAGTCCTCAGCAGCAACCATGACCAGCCTGCCGTTTACCTTTCCGAAGCCGGTGATCACACCTTCGGCCGGTATTTCCCTTTTGTCCATACCGAAAGCTGTGGTGCGATGCTTGACGAATAAGCCTGTCTCAGTGAAGGTACCGGGATCAAAGAAGTAATCTAGCCTCTCCCGAGCAGTCCAACTGCCCCTTTTATGCTGTTGTTCTACAGCTTTGGGGCCCCCCATTTGCTTTATTATCTCCCGCTTCTGCTTGTATTCATCCAGCATCCAGTGTCCTCCTGTTTTAGCACCCACAGACTCTTTTTCGCGCTATCTTGGTAAATCTTAGCATAACCCTTTAGCTACCAAGTTTTAAAGCTAAACTCAAATCCCCTCGTACATTCGAGCATTATATCACGAGCACGCTCAAATTTCTATAAATCGCACATAAAAAGGGGCAGCTACCGTTCAGGCAGTTGCCCTGTCCTTTTCACCACGGGAACAATTTTCTGGCACTCTAAAGCACAGTCATCTCCACAGCAGCTTCAGCCATGCTCACCGAAATGGATACCAGATAGGCCTGCTCATGAATCGGCACAACTAGCTTGTCTTTACCTCAGAGGGGATATTCTTGCCTTAGCTTGAGCGCCCCCCACCACCAGTTGTTGTGAAGCTGTTGGTTGGCATGAACACGATCATATTGGTGGACTGATTCCGATATAGCAACGGAACGAAGCTTGTTTGAAGCTACAAAAAAAGACCTCCAGTGCCAGGCTGCTAACCCCCTGAAGGTCCCGTTTATACGACAACTATAGCTGACCGGACTATCTAAGCCAGTGCGCTAATAACTGTGAATCCTCAGTTTTCCCCGCCTATACCTTAAACTATGCTAATTTGCCGGCGGGTGCCGGCAAATTAGCATAGTTTTAAATGACGTATAGCCGCTCTGCTGCTAATCTTAGACGATACCCTACCCGCTAATCTTAGCCGATGCTCTACGCCGATACTATTGGAAAATTTTACTATAAATAAATAGTTTTGTCAAGTGTTTTATCGGTTTTTGGCTAAAATAGGTGGTATTTTCTGGATTTGAGGTACACGCGGTGCGTTTGTGGCAGGCGAGAGGTTAGTAACGTTGGCAGAAGCCAGATGCCATGCTTGTCAAACTCATTTTTATTTAGTAATATATGAGCAATAAAAATTCGCATGGAGAAGCAAGGCCTGCTGAGGAAAACAAAGGATCACGAAAGGAAGAACATGGTAAGAATCACATTGACCGA
>SOIC01000013.1 GCA_004377275.1 Dehalococcoidia bacterium | reverse complement strand
GATGGCGGCGCAGCAGGCGGTGCACTTCATCGGAATGCCCGAGGGGAATCTGGCCCTGGCTCAGGCAGTGGTATATCTGGCTACGGCACCCAAGAGCAACTCGCTGTACAGCGCCTACTCCAGGGTGCAAAAGGACGTGGAGGGGACACGAAACGACCCTGTCCCTCTCCATCTGCGCAACCCGGTAACCGGCCTCATGAAAGGGATGGGGTACGGCAAGGGATATAAATATGCCCATGACTTCCCCGGGCACTTCGTGAAGCAGCAGAACCTCCCCGACGCCCTCAAGGGAAAACGCTACTATTCCCCCAGCGACCAGGGATTTGAAAAGGAGGTCGAGAGGCGACTCAAAGAATGGCGGGGGAGAAAAGAAGAGGGAAATAAGGAGGAGAATAGCAAGCCCGCCTAATCTACCATGCGGCGCTTGAATTCGATAGGAGGGGCTTTTTTCGCCCCATAGCCTCGCTCCTCAAGCATCCGTCGAAAAAGCTCGAAGGAAGGCGGCGAGGGAAAGTAGACCAGGTGAGCCGGGCAGCGGCAGTCGGAGGAGCCAAAGCCCGGAACGAGGGTTTGACCTTGCGGCATCCCTCGGGCAACCTGGCACCAGAGACATTCCTTTTTTCGTACTCCCCCCGCTCCCTTCACCTCTTTTCGCTCTCCCCACTCCAATTCCGCCCCCTCAGGCGAATACCAAACCTCGACCACCTCGGCAAACTGCAAGAGATAATCGATATGCCAATGAAACCGCTTTTCACGCTTTAGGTGGCGGCTCACCCTCGCGGAGAGGCCAGCGCGTGCGCTGCCAAAATAAACGTAGTAGCCAGCGGGGAAGGTAATTTCATTCTCTCCACCCCTCCCACCGCTTCGGCCCAACCTTCCAACGGCGATGGCGGCCTCACTTTTCAGTGCCATGACCAGAGCGTAGGTTCCCTTATCCACGCTGAAGATTCTACCCTTTTTTCGTCCTGTTCGATAGGCCCTACTATGTGAGAGTCGGCTTTATAGATCATGCCTGAGAGTTCCATCCGACCTAGCGTAAAGTGCGAAAAACGCTTTGCCCTGCTTACACGGATATGGTAGACTAACGCCATGATTTATCTGGGCACCTCCGGCTTTAGCTATAACGACTGGGTGGGGCCTTTTTACCCCTCGGGCATGCCTAAGAAAGAGTGGCTTCTCTACTATGCACGAGAATTCAACGCCTGCGAGATCAATGCCACCTACTATACCCTCCCCAAGCCTGAGATCATGGAATCTATGGCCAGGAAGACTGGCGATGGCTTCCTTTTTGCAGTTAAGGCGAACCGGCAGATGACCCATGAGCGGGAAAATAATGAAGAGGTTTTTAAGGTTTTTCGGGAAATGCTCATCCCATTGATTGACCTGGGAAAGATGGGCTGCGTTCTGGCTCAGTTCCCCAATAGTTTTAGATTCAATGACCAGAACCGCGGCTATGTGGAGACTTTCCGGGAATGGATGGGGGATTTGCCTGTGGTCATCGAATTTCGTAATGCGGGGTGGCTGAGAGAGGATGTATTTGGCTGGCTGCGTCGGTATGAGCTGGGCTATTGCTGTGTCGATGAGCCACCATTGCCGAACCTCCTGCCGCCCATTGCTGAGGCCACGAGCAAGATTGCCTATGTTCGCTTTCACGGGCGCAATAAGGAGAAGTGGTGGCAGCATGAACATGCCTATCAAAGATACGATTACTCCTATTCCCCGGAGGAGCTTGAGGAGTGGCTGCCAAAGATCCGCTACCTGGATCAGACAGCGGAGAGGACCTTCGTTTTCGCCAACAATCACTGGCGAGGGCAGGCAGTATCCACTATTCGGCAGCTAAGGATGATGCTGGACTAATCCCCTACAATCTTTATCGAGTTTTTCGAGAAAGTTGTTGCCATGAAATGGCCTATTAAAGGACTGACCTTTTTCCTCGTAGCTATAATAGTGGTGGCTTTGGACCAGATAAGTAAGTTTTTCATTAGAGCAAACATGACCCTGGGGCAATCGATACCAGAGGAGGGGTTTTTCCGAATCACCTATGGTACCAATACAGGGGGTGTTTTCGGCCTCTTCGCTAATCAAGCCTTTCTCATCACGCTAACTGCCATCGTTGGCGTTGCTGCAATACTTGTTTACTCCCGCTATCCCCAGGCCAACAGGGTGATAGTTAGGATCGCATTAGGGCTGCTCCTGGGAGGAGCCGTAGGCAACCTGATAGACCGCATCCGCTTCGGGGAGGTGGTTGACTTTATCGATGTTGGTGCCTGGCCCGTGTTTAATGTTGCCGATTCAGCAGTTGTAGTCGGCGTGATCCTTATTATTTACTACTTCCTATTTGGCCAGAAGAGAGGGGTCGGTGCCAGGAGATGATGAGTAAGAAGCTCGAGTTCATCGTCACCAGGTCAGGAGTTCGGCTCGATAAATATGTGGCCGGGGAGTGCCCGGAACTCTCCCGCTCCTATGTCCAGAAGCTGATCAGCGGGGGGTGCATCACCGTCAACGACCGTGCGGCGAAGGGGAGCCTGCAGCTAAGTATCGGCGATAAAATTACTGCGGTAATACCGCCACCTGCTCCCTACTTACCCCTGCCGGAGGAAATCCCCCTCAGCATAGTCTACGAGGATGGCGACCTCCTGGTAGTGGATAAGCCAGCGGGGCTGGCGGTTCATCCTGCCCCCGGCCACCCCAGCCATACCCTGGTAAACGCCATCCTGGCTCACTGCCCGGACCTAGACATCAGCGGCTCAACGCGCCCGGGGATTGTGCATCGCCTGGACAAGAATACATCGGGGCTGATGATGGTTGCCAAGAACGATGCTGCTCAACGTAACCTCTCCAATCAGCTCAAGGCTCGCGCTGTGCTAAAGCGATACCTGGTGCTGGTTCAGGGACACCTCTCTCCAGAGAGGGGGATCATCGAGGCTGCGATAGGACGCGACACCAGCCACCGCAAGAGGATGGCGGTGGTCTCCGAGGGTAGGGAGGCGCGCACACAATACCGGGTTCTCAGGTATATGGATAACTACACCCTCCTCGAGGTAACCACGGAGACCGGGCGCACCCATCAGATAAGGGTTCACCTTTCTGCTATAGGCTTCCCGGTGGTGGGCGATGATGTCTACGGGACGAGGTCGCCTATATTAAACCGGCAGTTTGTCCACGCCTGCTATCTCGGTTTCAGGCTGCCTTCAAGCGGGGAGCAGGTGGAATTCAGTTCAAAGCTGCCCGCGGACCTCGAGGAGGCGCTGGAGCGCGTCTCGCTGTTGTAGGGCTTGGGGCGAGGTGATAGAATGGCAAGAAGTGAAGTACAGGAGATGGAAAGACAGCGAACAAGCGGATTAGCGATAGCCTCAATTGTTTGTGGCATTTTGAGTCTGGTTTTCTTCTGGGTTCCCTTGTTTGGGTTTCTTCTTGGCATAATTGCCATAATCTTCGGGGCGGTGGCAATAAGGCAAATTGGGAGAGAGCCAAACCTTGGGGGTAGGGGAATGGCAGTAGCCGGTTTGGTTTGTGGGATTGTGGGCGTCGCTGGTTGGGTGATATTAATCGCTTGGATTGGAATATTCTTTTGGGCCGCCTAGAGGTATGTTTTTATAGCTGGAATACTGACAGTAATGGGTTGTAGTGCGAGGATGAGCGACTCTGTTCGCGTGCGCTTCGCCCCCGGCCCCAGCGATATCTACTATGTGGGCAATGTCTGTAGCGCCTTGGGCGAGATGATAGAATGGGCATGGATAACCAGGGAGGTGTAAAATAGAGGAGCAAAAAGAGGGTATCGCTGTAGAGTATGCTGGGTTTTGGATGAGGCTGGGAGCATACCTCATCGATTGGATAGTCATCTGGATCATAGATGCGATCCTGGGCGCCATTTTCTGGATGATTACCTTTCCCTTCTGGGCCTGGGTTTGGGTGGCAGACTGGGGAGAGATGGCACCGCCCTTTTGGCTTATCAATGTCCCAATGCTGGCTCTAGCGGCGGCCTACTTTATCTTTTTCTGGGCGCGGCGCGGTGAAACCCCAGGCATGATGGCCCTAAAGATAAGGGTGGTCCACGCTGACGGCACGCTCCTCAAGTGGGATTGGGGTCCAGCGCTGTTGCGGTTCCTGGGCTATATAATCTGCTGGATAACCCTCGGTCTTCTCTTCCTCTGGGTCGCCTTCGATAGCCGCAAGCAGGGTATCCACGACAAGTTCGCTGATACCTATGTAGTTAAACTGCCGCCAAAGCGGGCAGTACTGCCTGAGACCTGAGAACGATAGTGAGGGAGGACATTTGTGGCGATGAGCGACCCTGTTCGCGTGTGCTTCGCTCCCAGCCACACAGGCATCCCTCATGTGGGCAATGTCAGGAACGCTCTCTTCAACTGGCTCTTTACCAGGCGACACGGCGGCGGCTTCACCGTGCGCATCGAGGACACCGATGTCGCCCGCAGGGTGAAAGGGGCTGAAGAAGCAGTCCTCGATAGCCTTAGTTGGCTGGGATTGGACTGGGATGATGGACCAGAGGTGGGGGGAGATTATGGCCCTTACTTACAGTCGAGGCGACTTGAATGATATAACAGGGCCGTATTGTTATATTAAAGCTGTTTCTCGATCTTGGCCCACGAATCGCGTAAAGAAATCGTTCGATTGAATACCATCCGATCGGGAGAGGAATCTTTCGAATCGACGCAGAAATAGCCCAGCCGTTCGAACTGATACCGGCTTCCCGGAGCTGCGCCTGACACGCTGGGTTCGATATAACCCGTTAACGTCTCCAGCGAATTGGGATTCAGAACACCTTCAAAATCGGCACTACTCGTGATATCGCCGGGATTTTCTACGGTAAAGAGCCGATCGTAAAGGTGGACTTCAGCTGCGAGTGCGTGGGCAGCCGAAACCCAGTGGATGGTTCCTTTGACCTTACGTCCATCTGGCGGGTTTCCCCCACGAGATGCCGGATCGCAAGTGCAATGTAGCTCAACAACTTCGCCGGTGCGCTCGTCCTTCACCGCACCGACGCAGGTGATAAGATATGCGTATCGCAGCCGTACCTCACGGCCCGGAGCCAGACGGAAGAACTTGCCCGGCGGGTCTTCGCGGAAATCGTCCCGCTCGATGTATAGTACACGTGAGAAAGGCACCTTCCGCGTCCCCATATCGGTGTCCTCGGGATTGTTGACAGCATCCATATCTTCGGTTTGGCCTTCAGGATAATTGTCAATGACCACACGGAGGGGGCGCAACACGCACATAACCCGCGGAGCGCGCTTGTTCAAGTCCTGCCTGATGCAGTGCTCAAGGAGCGCTACATCGATGGTACTATCAGTCTTGGCTACACCCACACGTTCGCAGAAATTCCGGATGGACTCCGGCGTGTATCCGCGTCTGCGCAGACCCGAAATGGTGGGCATCCGGGGATCATCCCATCCGCTGACATATCCCTGCTCCACCAATTGCAGCAGCTTTCGCTTACTCAGCACGGTGTAAGTGAGATTGAGGCGGGCGAATTCGATCTGCTGAGGATGATAGACTCCCAGTTCGTCAAGAAACCAGTCGTACAGTGGGCGGTGATCTTCGAACTCCAGCGTGCAAATGGAATGGGTGATCCCTTCGATAGAATCCTCAAGCCCATGAGCCCAATCGTACATCGGGTAGATGCACCACTTGTTGCCTGCACGGTGATGTTCTGCATGCAGGATGCGATACATGGCCGGATCGCGCAAATTCAAGTTTGGTGAAGCCATGTCGATTTTGGCGCGGAGCACCCGGGAACCATCCTTGAACTCTCCTGCCCGCATGCGTTCGAACAAATCGAGATTCTCTTCGGCCGAACGGTTACGGTGCGGACTCTCCTTGCCAGGATCAATGAGAGTGCCACGGTAACCTCTCATCTCATCCGTGCTCAGATCATCAACATAAGCCTTACCGGCTTTGATCAATTGCACAGCATAATCATACATTTGGTCGAAGTAGTCCGATGCGTAAAACAGCCGATCCTCCCAGTCGAACCCGAGCCAGCGCACGTC
>SOIC01000183.1 GCA_004377275.1 Dehalococcoidia bacterium | reverse complement strand
GCTCGAAGGATTGCCGAGGAAAGGATACTCCCGGTGCGGGCGGAGCTGGACGAGAAGGAGGAGTTTCCCTGGGCAATAGTCAAGGATATGGCCGATTCCGATCTGTTTAGGATCTTCATACCCGAGCAGTATGAGGGTCTGGGTGAGGGCAGCTTCGCTCTGTGCATAGCCGTTGAGGAGCTTAGTCGAGCCTGCTGCGCTGTTGCCCTCACCTACGCTGCAGACGCACTAGGAACCGTACCCTTACTGTTTTACGGAAATGACCAACAGAAGCAGAAGTACCTACCCGCTATAGCTGAGGGAGCGAAACTCACCGCCTTTGGCCTAACCGAGTCCGCAGCCGGTAGCGACGCCGCTGCGATAAAGACAACCGCGACCCGCGATGGCGACGACTACATCATCAACGGCACCAAGCAGTTCATCACCAATGGTGGTGAGGCTGAGATCTACACAGTCATCGCGCTGACCGACCCATCAAGGGGCAGCCGCGGCGCTAGCGCCTTCATAGTGGACAAAGGAACGCCGGGATTTACCTTCGGCAAGAAGGAGCAGAAGATGGGAATCCGCGCCTCTGCCACCCGTGAGCTTGTTTTCCATAACTGCCGGGTGCCCAAGGAAAACCTGTTGGGCAGGGAGGGACATGGGTTTGTCATAACCATGAAAACCCTGGACGCAGCCCGCCCCGGTGTCGCTGCCCTGTCAATCGGACTCGCCCAGGGGGCCCTGGAAGCAGCGGTGGCCTATGCCCGGCAGCGGAGACAGTTCGGGCAGCCGGTCTCCGCCTTCCAGGCAGTTCAGCACATGCTGGCCAACATGGCTATGGAGTTGGAAGCAGCAAGAGCCCTGGTCTATGCTGCAGCCAAAACCATCGACAGCGGAGCCAAGGACTTCACCGAGGAAGGGGCCATGGCCAAGGTATTCGCCACAGACATGGCGATGAAGGTAACCACCGACGCGATTCAGGTCTTCGGCGGCGTGGGCTATATGCGCGACTACCCTGCGGAGAAAATGATGCGCGATGCCAAGATCAACCAGATATATGAGGGCACCAATCAGGTGCTGAGAAACGTTATCGCCCTCCAGCTATTGAAGAGGAAGGCGCTACGCGAATGAACATGGTGGTCTGCATAAAGCAGGTGCCGGGTACAACTGAGATCAAGATAGACCCCGAGACCAACACTCTGGTCCGTGAGGGAGTACCAAGCATAATCAATCCCTTCGATTGCTATGCCCTTGAGGAAGCTGTTCGCCTGCGCGAAAGGTGTGGCGGCAAGGTTATCGCTATCAGCATGGGGCCTCCCCAGGCGGAGGAGGCGTTAAGGGAAACGATCTCCCTCGGCGCCGATGAGGCCATCCTACTCAGCGACCGGGCGTTAGCCGGCTCCGATACCTGGGCTACCTCCTATATTCTCTCCCGGGCCATGGCCAAGATAGCAGACTACGATGTCATAATCTGCGGCCGGCAGACGCTGGACGGGGACACCGGCCAGGTAGGTCCCGGGCTTTCCGAGATGCTGGAGATACCATTTGTGGCCTATGTGAGCAAGGTGGAGGAGATAAGGGACGGATATATCAGGGTTCAGCGGATGGTCGAAGAGGGCTACGAAACCATCGAGATGGCTCTGCCCGCGGTGATCACCGTTGTCAAGGAGATTAACGTGCCCCGCCTGCCATCCCTGCGCGGGTCTATGAAGGCTAAGACCGCGCAGATACCCGTATGGTCGGCCGAGGATATCGGAGCCGAGGGGGACAAGGCCGGCATTGCCGGCTCCCCCACCCGCGTGGTCAAGGTCTTCTTCCCCCAGAGGACGCATAAGAGCGAGATGCTCCAGGGGA
>SOIC01000040.1 GCA_004377275.1 Dehalococcoidia bacterium | reverse complement strand
AAATGCGCCGGTATTCTACCAAAATTCTATGTTCCCGACGAATTTCCTCTCCTTTAGAATTGCGGTAATTTCTTGCCGCGCTGCCTTATCGGCGACAGGCTCAACTTCTGATACAGGCAGACCAACTTCGTTTTCCCTGAATTTCCAGCTTACCACGTATCCAGGCACAATAGCGTAGGCACAGCCACCGGTGCCGCAGCAACTGGATTCGATCACCGAAAGTCCGGTCACACACAGCACCTCTTTCCCATTGTGCTCCAGCCTGTGCTCATCAAGCGGAGTATAGTACCCCGCCAGGGCAGTTACATCCTCACCCAATTCCTGGTGAACGTATTCTACTTTCATCTCACTCCCCCTGAAGAGGTTAACGAAAACGTATAAAATTTACTATGGGGTCGAGCCACCACAGCGACAGCCCACTGCCCCTATAGGAGTTCCTTCACCATTATGGTCTGCTCCCGCCGCTCCCCCACGGAGATGATGCTTGCCGGGCAATTAAGCAGCTCCTCCAGCCTCTCCACATAGGTGCGAGCCTCACCTGGCAAATCCTCAAAGCGGCGGATGTCACTGATGTCGGTATGCCAGCCAGGAAGCTCCTCATAGAGCGGCTCGCACCTCGCCAGCATCGCCACGCTGGAGGGGGGACTTTTAAGGGTCTTCCCCTCAAGCCTGTATGCGGTGCATATCTTGATGGAGGGCAGGATACTGAGGATATCGAGGCGGGTGAGAATAAAGGAGGAGAAGCCATTGATGCGGGCACTAAAGCTACCGACCACCGCGTCGAACCAGCCACAGCGGCGGGGGCGTCCAGTAGTGGCGCCGCGCTCATGTGCGTGCTCCCGAATCAGCTCCCCCGTCTCGTCCAGGAGTTCCGTGGGCATGGGACCACTCCCTACCCTGGTAATGTATGCCTTAAACACGCCAGCGATCCCATCGAGCTTCAGCGGGCTAAGCCCCAATCCGGAGCAAGCGCCCCCCGTCATGGTGGTAGTGGAGGTAACATAGGGGTAGGTGCCAAAGTCAACATCCAGCAGGGTTCCCTGCGCCCCCTCCAGCAAGACCTTCTCTTTCCTCTCCAGAGCCTCCTCGACCATCAGATCGGTTTCCCTGATGAAGGGGGCAAGAAGCTCACCATAGTGGCAATACTTTTCATAGATCTCCTCCAGCACCAGCGGTTGAGCCTGGTAAACCCGAGTCAGGATGCGGTTTTTCTGGTCCAGGACAAGGCGAAGCCTCTCAAGAAAGGCATCCTTTTCCAGGAGGTCACCGGTGCGGATCCCCAGCCGGCCCGCCTTGTCCATATAGGCGGGGCCGATCCCCCTCCTCGTCGTCCCTATCGCGCTACTGCCGAGCGATTCCTCCTCCAGGGCATCGAGCTGGAGGTGATAGGGCATGATAAGGTGGGCGCGGTCGCTTACAAAAAGCCTGTCTACCGACACATCTTGGCTCTTTAGCGTTTCGACCTCCTCGAGGAGCACGGCGGGATCGATGACCACACCGTTGCCGATGATGCAGGTGACCTCCCGATGGAAAATGCCAGAGGGAATAAGGTGCATCTTGAACTCGCCACAGGGATTAACTACGGTATGCCCGGCATTGCTCCCTCCGGAGAAACGCGCCACCATGTGCGCCTTCTCCGCCAGGAGATCCACGATCTTCCCCTTCCCCTCATCTCCCCATTGCGCCCCAATAACAGCGATTACCGGCATGCGATCCTCCCACTTACCTCCGATGCCCGGTGAGTGCTCTACTTTCATCCTTTTCTGATCTCACCACCACACCCCTCCACTTTTTCGAACTCCCCACCACCCACATCCACCCCGTAGTATACCAAATAGGGATCCATTTGATAAGAGGGTGCACCGGGGGCA
>SOIC01000146.1 GCA_004377275.1 Dehalococcoidia bacterium | reverse complement strand
GATAAGATCGCCCGCCTCAGGCAAATCCTGGATGAGAGGGGACTGGCTTGCGAGCTTGAGGTCGATGGGGGCATCACGGCTCAAACAGCGCCCGGAGCGGTTGGGGCGGGAGCGCGGGTGCTGGTGGCGGGCTCGGCGATATTCAATCGCCGGGAGAGCGTTAAAGAGGCGATGGATAGGCTCATGGCGAGCCTTCGCGGGTTAACTGGCTAGCTTGAATTGGTTCCTGAGGCACCGGGTGCAGATGTTGACCCGCACCTTTTTCCCATCGACTAATAGCGTCTTCTTATGGGTATTAATTTTCCACTGCCGATTGGTGCGGCGCTTGGAGTGGCTAACATTATGCCCAAACTGAGGCGTCTTACCACATACATCACATTTCCCCGGCATCGTTTCCCCTTTGACTAAATTGGAATTTTGCTGTAGAATTCACCGAATAAGGGTATCATAAATAGGCCCTTGTGGCAAGACGGAAAGCGATGAGGGTAATAAACTCCTGTAGCGGGCAAGATCTGGTCGGGATGTTTAGTTGTGCGTCGGTGTGGCTGGAGAGAAACGCGGACCAGATAAATTCCCTCAACGTCTTTCCAGTGCCCGATGGCGATACGGGAATCAATATGCTCCTCACAATGCGTGCGGCATTAGCTGAGGCATCCCCCGTCGCAGAGGAGAGTGCCTCTACGGTGGCCCGCGCTATAGCCCACGGTGCCCTAATGGGGGCGCGGGGCAATAGCGGGGTGATCCTCTCTCAGATACTGCGCGGCCTGGCCGCCACGATCGATGAGAAGGAGTGCCTGGAGGGGAGCGACCTGGTGGCGGGATTATTGGCAGGTTCTTCCCTTGCTTACAAAGCGGTGAGCCATCCTGTAGAGGGGACCATCCTCACGGTAATCAGGGAGGCCTCCGCTGCGGCTCAGGGAGTTTCCGCCACCAACGACCTGGGTACGATTATGGAGGCCACCGCCAGTGCGGCGAAGGATTCCGTGGCCAGAACGCCCTCCCTACTTGCAGTGCTCCGTGAGGCCGGGGTGGTGGATGCCGGGGGATTGGGGCTTTATGTGATCTTCGAAGGGTTTTTACGTTACCTGCGGGGCGAGACGGGTGAATTAGAAATCCTCGCGCCGATCTGCGCCGGGCGGGTAGGGGATAGCGTCTCCGGAGTGGAGCGCTCCTACGGCTATTGCACCGAGTTTATCATCGAGGGCCGGGACCTCAACCCTGAACAGATCAGAGAGCAACTGGAGGTTATCGGCCAGTCGGTGTTGGTGGTGGAGGATGAGAATCTGGTGAGAGCCCATGTCCACACCTTCGACCCAGGAGCCGCCCTTAGCTATGCTGCCTCACTGGGAACGCTGTGCCAGGTGAATGTGCAAAACATAGATGAGCAGCATGAGGAGTTTATCGCTCTTGAGAAGCCACCTCAGATGGAGCTCGCTACTGTGGCGGTGGCTTCAGGCGAGGGGATGGGGGAGGTATTTCGAAGCCTCGGGGTCACTGCCATTGCCTCGGGGGGACAGACAATGAATCCCTCGACCGAGGAGCTCCTCCGGGCGTTGGAATCGGTGCCCTCGGACAAGGTTATTTTCCTACCCAATAACCCCAATATCGTGCTTGCCGCGGAGCAGGCGCGCATGCTGAGCGCAAAAAGGGTGGCGATTCTGCCTACAGAAACGATCCCCCAGGGCGTGGCGGCGCTCCTGGCCTTCAGCGACGAGGCAGATTTCGAAGCAAATGTTGCTGCCATGAAAGAGGCAATATCGGCGGTGCGGACAGTGGAGGTAACCACTGCGGTGCGCTCCGCAAGGTTTGGTGACCTCGTCATGAAGGATGGGCAGGCCATCGCCTTCCTCGATGGGGAGCTGGTGGGAGTGGGTGACCGCATTCCACAGTTGGTTAGTAAGGTGCTTTCCCAAATCGATTTACCGAAGTGCGAGGTCGTCACCATCTACTATGGTGCCGATACCGAGGGCGCTGAGGCCGAGAGGATCGCTGAGGCGCTGCGTAAGAAACACCCTCACCTTGAGGTGGAAGCGATCCACGCAGGTCAACCCCACTATAACTACATCATTTCCGTGGAGTAATACCCATGGATCTAGCCACGCTTCGAAAGATCCTAGAGCTGGAGCGAAAGAAAGGCTATGGGGATGGTTCTGTGTTCGGGGGACTCGATCGCTACCTTGAGCGCTGGGCGAACGAACTTCCCCAGCGCTTGCTTCCCGACAGCTACGCCAGTTTGGACATCAGACGACGGGGGGAATGGGTGGAAAGTATGCTGCGCTGGCTGGATGGGAGGGAGGATAAGGGACGAAGGGCGCCAGCCCTAGGTGCGAAAAAGGCGAAAAAAGAGAAAATAGACCAAAACCTGGATGCACCGATCACCACCGTCACTGGGCTAAGCGCCAAGCTGGCTCCCAAGTTCCGCCGCCTCGGCGTCGAGACGGTGCGCGACATGCTCTACTTCTTTCCCCGGCGCCACATCGATTACAGCAAGCGGAAAACCATCGCTGAGCTTGACGTAGGCGAGGAGCAAACCGTCGTCGCTACGGTTTGGCAGGCTCAGGAGGCCGTCTT
This sequence comes from Dehalococcoidia bacterium, assembly GCA_004377275.1. GTDB lineage: Bacteria > Chloroflexota > Dehalococcoidia > E44-bin15 > E44-bin15 > E29-bin15. Next base: position 3,670 of record SOIC01000146.1, on the reverse strand, counting down.
TGGGGGGCGGCGTGCCACCGAGGCCATCGTGGGCGATGAGAGCGGCAACATGAGGGTGGTGTGGTTCAATCAGCCCTATCTTGCCAAGCAGCTGCGCACCAACTCGCAACTGGTGTTGAGCGGCAAGGTGAGCCTCTTTAAGGGGGTAAAGGTTTTCCAGTCGCCGGAATACGAGCCTTTGGTGAGCGAGGATTTGACCCATACCGGGCGGCTCATCCCGCTCTACCCCCTCACCGAGGGGCTAAGTCCTCGTGTGGTGAGGAGGCTGGTTAAGGAGACGGTGGACCTTTGGGCCCCGCGCCTTCCTGATTTCCTTCCTGAGAAGGTGAGAGGGCGCGCCCAGCTCCTCGAGCTTTCCGAGGCGGTGAAGCAGGCTCATTATCCGGAGAGCGAGCAGTTTAAGCATCGTGCCAGAGAAAGGCTAGCCTTCGATGAGCTCTTCCTGATACAGTTGGGGGTGCTCTCCAGGAGGAGAGATTGGCAGGTGGGCAGCGCGGCGCACCAAATTGAGCCCGAGGGCGAAGTCCTGGAGGCCTTTATCAGCTCCCTTCCCTTCGACCTGACCAAGGCTCAGACGCGAGTCCTGGAGGAGATCCTTGCCGATATCGCAAAGGCGATGCCGATGAGCCGGCTGCTTCAAGGGGAGGTAGGCAGCGGGAAGACCGTGGTGGCCACCGCCGCGCTCCTGGCTACGGTAGCTAGTGGCTACCAGGGGGCTTTCATGGTGCCCACCGAGATATTGGCGGAGCAGCATTTCTTAAATGTTTCCGCCCTATTGGCTGGGGCATGTCGTGAAGAAGAGGTAGCGGGTAGTCTGCGCACCTTCACCTCCCTGCTCCCTAACCCGATCACCCTAGGACTGCTTATTGGAAGTATGAAACAGAGCGAAAAAAAGGCGGTGCATCGGGCCATTTCGGCAGGGGAGGTGGATATTGTAATAGGCACCCATGCCTTGATTCAGCAGGAGGTGGAGTTTGAGCGGCTGGGGCTGGCCATCGTTGATGAGCAGCACCGCTTCGGCGTGATGCAGCGCACGGCGCTGCGCCAGAAGGGGCCAACCCCTCACCTTTTAGTGATGACCGCCACCCCCATCCCGCGCAGCCTGGCGCTCACCCTCTATGGCGACCTGGACCTCTCGGTGATCGATGAGCTCCCCCAGGGGAGGCAGGTAATTAGGACGAGGTGGCTCGACCCTGAGGAGCGAGAGAAGGCTTATCGCTTTCTCCGCAAGGAGGTCGGGGATGGACGCCAGGCATTCATCATCTGCCCCCTCATTACGGAGTCTGAATCCATCGAGGCCAAGGCGGCGATCACCGAATATAAGCGCCTCTCCGGCGAGGTGTTCCCCGACCTCAGGTTAGGGCTGGTGCATGGCAGGCTCAAGGCAGAGGAGAAGGAGGGGGTGATGAGGAGGTTTCGCCAGGGTGAACTTGATATTTTGGTGGCCACCCCGGTGGTTGAGGTGGGCATCGATATCCCCAATGCTACCGTAATGCTTATTGAGAGCGCCGACCGCTTTGGTCTGGCGCAGCTTCATCAGTTTCGCGGTCGCGTAGGGCGGGGGGAGCAGCAGAGCTACTGCATCCTGGTCGCCGAGAGCCCGTCGCCCGAGGGAATGGAGCGCCTTAAACTTCTAGAGGATGCTCAGGATGGGTTTGCGCTCGCTGAGAAGGACTTGGAGCTGCGAGGGCCTGGGGAGTTCTTTGGCACCAGGCAGAGCGGGCTTCCCGACCTCAAGATGGCGAAGCTTTCCGATATGAAGCTCCTGGAGCTTGTCCGCAGCGAGGCGATTGGCCTGTTTAAGCGGGATCCCGATCTCTCCCGTAAGGAGCACCGACTGCTCAAAGGGGAGGTGGCCCGGCTCTGGCAGGATGGCATAGGTATGGGGGAGGCATGATAAGAGACGAGCTCGCAATCCTGCTGGAAAAGGCGGCAATCGAGGCGCAGCGGAGTAATCTGCTTCCTCCCATCGCCATGCCTGAGATCGTGCTGGAGCGCCCCCAGAATCCGGAGCATGGCGATTATGCCTCGACCCTCCCGTTGAAATTGGCCCGGGCGGCGAGGATGGACCCGCTAATCATCGCCCAGAGCCTGGTCAATCTGATTCAGCGCCCCAAGGAGATCGAGAGGATCGCGGTAGCGTCCCCGGGCTTCATCAATTTCTCCCTGCGGAGCGATTGGCTCACCGCTCAGGTGGAGGCCATCTTAAGTGCCGGCGCGCAATACGGAAATATCGACCTGGGAAAGGGCGCCAGGGTGCAACTGGAATTTGTCAGCGTCAATCCCACCGGCCCCCTTCATGTGGGGCATGGCCGGGGCGCCATCCTGGGGAGCACCCTGGCAGATGTGCTCGCTTCCTCAGGATACGAGGTGGTGAAAGAGTACTACATTAACGATGCCGGTAGCCAGATGGATGCATTCTATCGCTCCCTCTATGCTCGCTATCAGCAGGCGCTGGGGCGAGATGCCCCGATGCCCACTGAAGGCTATTTCGGTGATTACATGATCGACATCGCTAACGAGATCATTGCTGAGGAGGGGGAGAGGTTCCTCGATAAGCCGGAGGAGCTAGGCGAGCGCGGAGCGGCAAAGGTAATCGCCGCCATCGCCTCTGACCTCGAGCTATTGGGGGTGACCTTCGATGAGTGGTTCAGCGAACAGAGCCTCTTCGAGCAGGGGCAATACGATAAGGCGATGTCCCTCCTCAGTGAGAAAGGCTATACAGTGGAAAAGGAGGGGGCGGTCTGGTTTTCCTCCACCGCCCTCGGTGAGGATAAGGACAATGTGCTGGTGAGGAGCGACGGCTCCCCCACCTACTTCGCCTCCGACCTCGCCTACCACTACAACAAGTTCATTGAGCGGGGCTTCGAGAGGGTGATCGATATCTGGGGTGCCGACCACCAGGGGCATGTCTCCCGGATGAAGGCGGTGATCGGTGCTCTGGGGATCGACCCGGAGAGGCTCCAGGTCATCATATCTCAGATGGTTACTCTAAAGCGCGGGGATGCAATAATCCGCGCCTCGAAGCGCACCGGGGAGATGATCACCCTTCGGGAGCTGGTGGATGAGGTGGGCGTCGATGCCTGTCGCTTCTTCTTCCTCTCTCGCTCCGCCGATAGCCAGATGGACTTCGACCTGGAGCTGGCGAAGCGCCAGTCGGCGGACAACCCGGTCTATTATGTGCAATATGCCCATGCCCGCATCTCCAGCATCCTGCGCCTGGCAGAGGAGAGGGGGATCGACTTTGGCGGGGGAGATGTTTCACTGCTCACCAGTGACCCGGAGCTGGCCCTGATCAGAAAGATGCTCCAGCTGCCGGAGGTGATGGAGCTGGTGGCTATGACACTGGAGCCGCATCACCTCCCCTACTACGCTACGGACATGGCGACCATTTTCCACAATTTCTACGAGAAGTGCCGCGTCATCTCAGATGACCGGGCGCTCACCGGGGCACGCCTCAAGCTGGTGGCGGCCGCCCGGATCGTCCTGGCCAGAACGCTTCACCTCATGGGGATGAGCGCCCCTGAACAGATGTAGCAAGGATTGTTGTTATGCTCAGAGTTCACGAGTTACGTATTTTATTTGAGACCGCTGAAAAAGAGGTGCCCCGATTATATCGGGGCCGGGGGTCTCCCCGATGTATCGGGGCAGCTTTAAAAAGTCCCCCAAG
>SOIC01000203.1 GCA_004377275.1 Dehalococcoidia bacterium | reverse complement strand
AAATCGGTGGTCGGGAAAGAGGTGGCACGGCGGCTGGGGTGGAATTTTGTAGACAGCGACGAGGAGATCGTCGACCTCTCCCGAAAATCCATCCCTGATATCTTCGCCCAGAACGGTGAGGAGCACTTTCGGGAGCTGGAGCGGCAGGTTCTGCAGAGGGCTTGCGAAGAGAAAGAAACCGTTATCGCCATCGGTGGTGGCGCAATAGTTGACCAGCGCAATCGGGAACTTTTCGCCCGGAGCGGGGTGGTGATCTGCCTTGAAGCGAAGCCTCAGACCATCTACGAGCGTCTCCGCAGCAACCAAAAGAGCAGCAGTGTGGTACGCCCGCTACTTGCCGTGGCCGACCCGCTGGAGCGCATCACGCAACTGAAGGCATCGCGCCAGCCCTATTACGCTACAGCCGATTGGTCAGTGTATACCGATAACCTCTCCCTCAATAAGGTCGTGGATGAGGTAGTTCGTGGCTTCGAGCAGGCGCGCGCCCGGCAGGGCGATGCCCCTTTCGTGGTCACCACGCCCACCGAGAGCTACCCGGTCTTTGTGGGCTGGGGTCTCCTGGATGACCTGGGCCGGCGGATGCGCCAGGTCGGGCTCAGCGACTGCGCCAATATCATCAGCGACGAAGATGTCTTTTTGCACCATGGCGCTCGAGCGACAAATTCCCTGGAACAGGCTGGTTTCTCTGTAGAGTCCTTCCTCGTGCCCCCGGGCGAAACGACAAAGACCATCGATACCGCAGTGAGGCTCTACGATTGGCTGGTGACGCGCCACGCCGAACGGGGCCATGCCATCGTCGCCCTGGGAGGGGGCATGGTAGGCGACCTCGCCGGCTTCGTTGCCGCTACCTTCCTTCGCGGCCTGCCCCTGGTTCAGGTGCCCACCTCACTTATCGCCATGGCCGATGCTGCCATCGGTGGAAAGGTGGCGCTCAATCATCCCCAGGCGAAGAACCTCATCGGCGCCTTCTACCAGCCCCGCTTGGTAATCGCCGATGTGAGCACCTTAGCCACGCTCCCAAAAAGAGAACTCGTCTCAGGGTGGGCTGAGGTGGTGAAGCACGCCTTAATCCTCGACCCCGAGTTTCTGGAGTTTCTGGAGGCTAATGCAAATGGACTCGTAGCCCTGGAAGCCGAGGCGACCACAGAGGCGATAAGGCGCAGTGCCTCTCTTAAAGCCATGGTGGTGAGCGAGGATGAAAAGGAGCGGGGGAGGCGCATGATCCTGAATTACGGGCACACCATAGCCCACGGTCTTGAGGCAGCCACCGAATATGAGCGCTTCCTTCACGGCGAGGCAGTCGCCATAGGCATGACAGGTGCTTCGATGCTCAGCGAGCGGCTGGGGCTTATTTCGCACGATATCGTGGCGCGACAGGGGAGGCTCATCGAGAGGCTCGGCTTGTCTACCACCTGCTCCGACGTGGATAGGGATGGGGTGCTGAAGGCGATGGCACTGGACAAGAAGGTGAGGGAGCGGGCTATTAATTGGGTGCTGCTTAAAAGCATCGGCCAGACAACCTTCAGGGACGATGTATCGCGGGAAGATGTGGTGAGAGTGCTGAAGGAGCTGGTTTAGGTGTTGATGGAGAGCACTCAATCAAGAGCGGCATTCAAGACCATACTAAACTATATCGAGGTATTAAAGCCCCGCGAAACTATCCTGCTTACCTTCATCGGCGTTTGCGCAGCGGTGATCGCTGGCGGGGGCCAACCACCAATAGACACGCTCCTCCTCGCCACCCTGGCCCTCCTTCTGGGGAGCGGCGCCGCCAATGGCCTCACCAACTACCTCGACCGTGAGGTCGATGCCAAGATGGAGCGGGTCAGGCACCGCCCCCTCCCGTCAAAGAGGATTTTTCCCGCCTGGAAGATGCTGCCACTGGCGATAAGCCTGGCGGTCGCTGCCCTGATCATCGCCTGGTTTCTGCACTACCTCTGCTTCATCTTCGGTTTATTAGGCCTTATCGTCGCAGTGACATGGCGAAAGAGGATAACCTGTGCCTTGCCCCAGGGGGCCATCGCAAGCTGCGCTCCGGTGCTCATCGGCTATGTAGCGATAAGCCACCAGCTAGAGCTGACTCTTCTCCTCCTCTGCATCCTGATCACGATCTGGACCCCCCTCCACGTCTGGAGTGTGATGATCGCCAATCGGGATGATTATCGCCAGGCGGGGATCACCTACTTCCCCATCTCCTGGGAGATAAAAGATGCGATAAAGGTGCTCCTGGGACTGGCTGTGCTCCTCTTGGGGAGCTCCATCGCCCTCTACTACTATAGCGACCGCGACTTGGGTATGCTTTATCTGGTGGTGGCAAGCATCCTGGGTATATTGACGGTTATTGCCACCGCCCGTCTGGTGTTCACCGGCATCTCCCACGACGCCTGGCGAGTTTACAAGCTGACTTCCTTCCCTTTTTTAGGCATTCTCTTCCTCACCATGAGCTTAGACCTTTGGTTACTATAAGGAGGCTTATATGAATTCCAACCTCGGGGAGTACGAAAAGGGGCTTCTCTTCCCCGCCATGGTCTTATACCTCTGGCTACTATAAGGAGACTTCAATGATCACAAAGACGAGGCTTCAATGGACTCCGCCCTCTGTTAGTAGGAAAATAGGCTTTAATGGACCCCGCCCCCCGTGAGTATGAAAAAAGGCTTCAATGTAGTCCAACTTCCACGTAGGGCGAAAGAGCGAAAAAGGTAAAAAAATGGATTTCAAACTTAGTGAGCACGAAAAAATGATCCAGCGCACAGCCAGGGATTTTGCCGAGAGGTCGGTAAGGCCATTGGCGATAGAGATCGATCGCAAATGCGAATTCCCATTCGAGCTGGCCAGGGAGATGGGCAGCATGGGATACTTCGGGCTGCCCTATCCCCCGGAATATGGGGGAGGGGGTGCCGGATACATCGGCTACATTCTGGTTATCGAGCAGCTCTGCCGCGCCGCCATGGTAGCCGGGGCGATCATCGGGGTAAACAGCCTGGCTGAGGAGAGCATCTTCCGCTACGGGAGTAAAGAACAGAAGCAAAGATTCCTCGTCCCCCTGGCTAAAGGAGAGAAGCTCTCCTCATTTGCCTTCACCGAGGCAGCCACCGGCTCCGACCCCAAAGCCATCGAGACCAGGGCCAGACCCAACGGCGACGATTACATCATCACCGGTCAAAAGCATTTTGTCGCCCTTTCCCCAGCCTCCCAGGTGGCAGTGGTATTTGCCAGGGAAGAAAAAGACGAGGCGGGGCGAGTGAGCGCCTTCATTGTTGAGACCTCCTCCCCGGGATACCACATGCGTCACCCCTGCGAGACCCTGGGGGTGAGGGGGCTTTGCCCCGCGGTCATCTACCTCGACGATGTTCGAGTGCCCAAGGAGAACCTCCTGGGTAAACCGGCCACGGGATATGAGATCATGCTGGAGGCGATAAGTGTGGGGAAACTGGCGGTGGCTGCCGAGGCGGTGGGCGTGGGGCAGGGTGCCCTGGAGCTCTCTTTAAATTATGCCCGGGATAGGAAGGCCTACGGCAATCCCATCGCAGAGCTGCTCTCGATAAAGTGGCTGCTCGCCGAGATGGCCTCCCGGGTGGAGGCATCGCGGTGGCTGACCTATAAAACGGCTTTTCTAAGAGACCAGGGGGCCAGCATAATGAAGGAATCGGCGATGGCTAAGCTTTTCGCCTCCCAGGCAGCGGTCGATGTTACCAGAATGGCAATGCAGGTTCATGGGGCCTACGGCTACATGAAGGATATGGAGATCGAACGGCTATATCGGGATGCCAAGCTCACCGAGATCTATGAGGGGGTATCCGAGATCCAGCGGGTGATCATTGCCGATCACCTTTTGAGGGAAAAAGGTTGAACCCTGATACTAATAAAAGGATAAAACCGATAAATAAAGGGGAGACGATAAAGATTCAGGGCAAAGAGTTGAGTTTTGAGGTAACAAAATCCTGCCCCTCTACCGAGGCGCGCGCCGGCATGCTCAATACCCCCCACGGCGTGGTGCCGACCCCTGCTTTCGCTCCAGTGGGCAGCCAGGCAACGGTTAAGTCTCTCACCCCTCAGGAGTTTTCCGCCCTGGGGACAAAGATAGTTCTAGGAAACACCTACCATCTATATCTCAGGCCCGGCATCGCAATCATCGAAAAGCTGGGGGGTCTCCATCGCTTTATGAGCTGGCTTGGCCCCCTCCTCACCGACAGCGGGGGCTATCAGGTATTCAGCCTGGCTCATCTGCGCCAGGTCAACGACGAGGGGGTGCGTTTCAGGTCCCATATCGATGGCAGCGAGCACTTCATCACCCCGGAGCTCTCGATACAGTTCCAGGAGGCGCTGGGAGCCGATATTATCATGGCATTCGATGAGTGCCCCCCTTATACCGACGACCGCAATACGGTGCAGGAGGCTGTGGCTCGAACCCATCGTTGGGCCGAGAGGTGCCAGAGCAGCAAGCAAAGGATAGATCAAGCCCTCTACGGGATCGTTCAGGGAGGCGCCTTCATGGAGCTTCGCCGCCATTCAGCGAGCTTCCTCACCGATTTGGGCTTTGATGGCTACGCCATCGGGGGGTTGAGCATTGGCGAGCCTAAGGAGGTCACAAAGGCTATGGTGGAGGAGACGGTGGCACTGCTCCCTGAGGACAAGCCCCGCTATCTCATGGGGGTAGGCTCACCTGAGGACCTCATCGGGGGCGTCTCGCTGGGGATCGACATCTTCGATAGCGCCCTGCCCACCCGCATTGCCAGAAACGGCGGTTTTTTCACTCGTTATGGCCGAAAAATCATCAGGAACGCGCATTTTAAGGATCGTGAGGGGCCACTAGATGAGGGGTGCGACTGCGATACATGCAGAAACTTCTCCGCAGCCTACCTTCATCACCTTTTCCGGTGTGAGGAGCTTTTGGCCTACAGGCTCGCCACCATACACAACCTGCGCTTTGTAATGAGGCTTATGGAGGAGATGAGGAGGAGCATCCTTGACGGGAGCTTCCCCTCGTTTAAGGAGTCCTTTCTCGCTAGTTACCAGCCCACCGATGAGGTGGTAAGGCTCTCCCAAAGGCAGAAGGGAATGAAGTGGCGGGATAAAAAGTTTAGTTATTAACAATTCGCCAATGGGGACAATATATATTAAAAACCTTCCTACTTGGCCTGGGAGACAAGCCTCTCTAACACTTCTTTGGGCAGTTGCTTAGCGATGTCGATCTTCTTGACACAGGCAGTTTTAATGCCTCGCTTTTTCGCCTCCTCCTTAAGCTGCTTGGCGTCGATCTTTTGGGTCAGCTCCTCAATATCCATTCGTCCACCCCTATAGCTCTCCATCCACCGTCTCCACCTCCACCCCTTTAGCCGTTACCCAGGCCAGGCCTTGCTCAATATCCTCATCGCTTCCCTCCAACTCCAGCACTACCCAGCCACACTCCCCAGCGATGTCGGCGCGGCAAATATTCGTCACGATTCTGAAATCCCGACCCAGGTTATAAACCACCGGTTCGGTAATCATCTCCGAGGGGAAAGTGAGTTTCATTTGTCTCTTCGCCATCTCATCCTCCGATAATGCCCTTTTTCACGCCACAGTGCCCCTAATATAGTCTACAATCTCTTGTGAGGTGGTGCCAGGACCGAAAACGGTGCTAATTCCTATCTGCTCAAGGAAGGGGATATCCTCCTCCGGGATGATGCCCCCGGCAACCACGATGACATCCAGCCCTTTCTCTTTGAGCTGCGCCGTGATGGCGGGGAAAAGGTCCCGGTGCGCACCGGAGAGAATGCTTAGCCCCACGACATTCACATCCTCCTGGAGCGCAGCTTCAGCGATCATCTCCGGTGTCTGGCGAAGTCCACTATAGATAACCTCCATGCCTGCATCACGCAGGATGCGCGCCACAAATTTGGCGCCCCGGTCGTGTCCATCCAAGCCCGGCTTGGCAATCAACACCCTGATCGTTTCTGCCACGATAGCCCCCTTTTTCGTCCTTTACAGTCGTTACATTTGGATAGTGCAATCAATATCAGGCTAATCTACTCGCACAAGCGCATCATTTAGACCTTCTGGACCAGCTCGATGAGTACCCCTTTGGTGGCGCGGGGGTGCAGGAAGCCGATCCTTCCGGCGAGGCCCTTCCTAGCCTGCTTATCGATAAGCTCCACGCCCCTTGCCGCCAGGGACCTGAGCTCCTCATCGATGTCGTCCACCTCAATACAGATATGATGAATGCCCTCCCCCCTCTTCTCGATGAATTTAGCGACTCCCCCCTCTGGATCGGTGGGCTCAAT
>SOIC01000107.1 GCA_004377275.1 Dehalococcoidia bacterium | reverse complement strand
ACGCACTTCTCATGATCGACCGAGATAAAATCTACGGGCGACTCGATTACTGTTACCAGCGCTCTCTTTTCTATCGAGTACTTCTCCATGATTACTCTCCTCCTGCAGGTGGCTGCATCATACCCTTCAGCATGGGGGCCATCATCTTGGTGCCAGCGAGGAAGCCCTTGATTTTATCTCTCGAGGCTTCCTCTGCTATGGGGAAGTAATAGCGCGACATGAAAAGCAGTTGCGGTATCATATCTACCATGATCGCCGGCACTCGCAGCATGCCATGTGCATGTGGTTCGGCAAAGGTGAGCATGCTATAGAACATGGCGTCGGCAAGGTTGTCGAAGAGGTCGTAGAAGGTTTGGGAGGTCCATGCGGAAAAGAAGTCTCGGAGCACGGTCCCGGAGGTGAAATCAACGCCCACCGGCGATACCTTCAGTTCCTCCATGTATTGTTTGAAGTATTCCTTGGAGAAATCACTATCCTGGTGAGCCCGCACTGCAACCTGGGCGGCCAGCCGCGACGAATACATTGCCTGCCACACGCCCTCAGCCATGAACGGCTCCGGTACACCTGCCGCGTCACCGGTAAGCATGAGACCGCCCTTGTAGATCCTTTCATTAAACGTTTTCAGCCAGGGGAGGAAGTGAAGTTGGAACTCGCGAGGACGGGCACGAGTGGCTTTGATCAGGCGCTGAATGAAATCAAGTTGAACATTATCTATCACTGATCTGGTTGATAGGTTTCGGCCTGCGTCGATTTCGTTCTGTAGCGTCTTCGCTGGGCGGGAGCCGATGTGAAATCCGTCCCGGCAGATAGTGCAGTATCCGCCGCGGTCTGGGCCCATGAAGATATTAACGTTCGTGTCGCCGCAATATTCGGCGATCCGCTCCGGGTCAGCCTCGAAATCGACTGTGGCCAGCACCACAATCTGGTCTTTATCCCATCTCTTTCGAATCCCAGCCTTATTGGCCATTAGGGAGTGTGCGCCGTCGGCCGCGATGACCACCGGCGCACGGTACTCGTTGCCGTGATGGTCAACTACACCGACAATGTTCTCCCCATCTTTGATTACGTCATGCGCCAGGGTGGCGAGCTTGAGCTCCGCACCGGCCGAGGTGGCTTTGTCCGCCATCCACTGGTCGAACTCAGGCCGGTACATCATCTGCACCATGTATTCGCTGGCCTGGGGATAGCTGTTACGCTTTGGAGGAGTCAGACCCCAGGTTAAGCGATCAGAGTTGGATGGCGTGGGCTCGACTATATGCATTACACCGAATTTGGTCGGCCACAACGATGGTACGTCCAGATCCTTAATGTAATCGAAATCCCGGGCGGCCTTGGGCGCGAGGCCAAAACCAGACGAGTTTTTCTCGCCGCAGAAGCGTCCCCGCTCGAGGATGACTACCTTAAGACCGGCATCCGCGGCTTCCTTGGCAGCAGCACTTCCTCCAGGCCCTCCACCCACCACAACTAAATCGTAGTTACTCATTGACGCTCCTCCTTTACAGTTATAGAAACTTAGAATTGAAGGTTGAGATACAAAGACTTATCGAACCCCTTTACTCCGCCGGCTCAACGTAAAAGCTAGGATCCGCAGCAATATTGGGATCAAAGGCCTTCTTGATCCTTTTCATCCAGATATGGTAATCGCAACTGGTAGGCCCAAACTGTTCTGCCATACCCCGTACAATCGAGATCGGCTGCCCCAGGCTTTTATCTATCGCTGCTTGCGCAGACTCCTCAATATATTCCTCCGCGCCTTTTAAAGAGTCAGGATCCTGGAAATCATACATAATGATCTCCTCCAGGTGTCCGAAGCGGCAGTGCTGATATGCCCCTCCCCAGGCAAGATCCCCCCCATCATCCGCGATTGCGCCCCGTTCAATATACTTCCTCTTTAACTGCTCCCCAAGCTTGCCTGAAGCCACGGCTGCGTCCCACGACGTTCCAGCACCTAGGGATGTGGCAAATGTCCCTGCCAGCTGGAATACCCTGGAAATCCCTTCTGACTTGATAAGGTGGCGGAAAAGTATGTTTTTAACGGACTGCTCTTCCATCATTGGTATTATCTTCCCTCGGGTTTCTTTCAGGATATCTTCCAGAGCCCTCTTCTGGTACTCCAGCTCCCGGGCAGAGTTGGCACCCAGAATAATCTGGATAGCGTACTTGAATTCATCTATTGTAACCATCTGCAGCATTTGAGTATAATCAGCCGCTGAGCTAATACTGATCACAGGTATCAAGCCTGGGGGAAGAGCTCTCCCCATAACATACCCTATCTCGGCCTCACCGATTCTGTATACTGCATCAGCGAGCGCTTCCCAGCTTGGAAATGTGAGGCTGTGGGCCTGGTAACTTTCCGGGATCGGCATACCATCGAGCGGATGAATCCCCTCCATCGGGGTAGTAGGTGGGCCGTACCAGGGGTAGAGCTTGATGCCGCATTTGGTGAACACGCCGATTCCTCCCAACGCTCCAATCATCCCTCTCATTACACCCCGTAGGCTCGGCCCCGGCCCGTCTCCACCAAACCAACCAGCACCCGATCCCAGAGAACCCAGCTTAAGTATTTCCCCGTCGGGCAGGACCCATTCTACCGCTAGTACATTACAATTGCTATACCCCATGAAGATACCCGACAGCCCATAACCCGCCATTGATGTAGCGCTCGCCAGGATGGAGGTGTTCGCTCCTGCCCCGATCAAGTGACAGTTCAGTCCTTTCTTCATAGCCTCGACCTGGAGTTGTGACCCTATTACGTAAGGCTCGACCACGGCGAACATGTTCTTCTCATCTATCTCGAGGATCCTGTTCATCCGCCTGAGATCTAGCTGGATAACCCCTTCTCCTCCAACGGTGTTCCAGGGACCCCAACCGGTGCTGAACGCTTTATACCGTATCCCATTGCTATTGCATGCCTTGACTATTGCCTGGACCTCCTCTACACTTCCTGGCAGTAACACAGCTTCGGGCCGGGTGCAAAACTTCGTGCCAGAGATAGTCTCCGCCAGCCACTGGAACGCATACGTATCCAGTATTACAGGTTCATCGGAGATATTCTCGTGACCTACTATATCCGCTAAAACCTGGTAGACATTTCTATGAAGTGTCATTTTTCGCTCCTTAATCTAGGTTCTCAAAGTGCTTCCAGAAGCAGTTCTACTATGTCGTATAGCTTGATCTTGGCCCCATTCTGCTCCAGAGCATCCCTGAAGCTTCTCTCACACCAGGGACAGGCAGTTACTAAGGCTTCAGCCCCGGTAGCCTTCGCCTCCTCTATACGTTCATCGGCGGTCCATAGAGCGAACTCGGGATAGGCTTCCTTTACCCCGCCGCCGGCGCCGCAGCACCAGGCATATTCCTTAATGCGCTCCATCTCTAAAAGCTCGATGCCGGGGATACTACGAAGTATGTCCCTTGGCGGTTCATAGATTCCACTGGTGCCCCGCCTGTACTCCCTCGGAGGGTCCTTGATTATAACCTGTCCCAGGACTTTCTTCTCAACACCCTCCCATGGTATATATGGTTCTGACAACCTGCCTAAATGACACGGATCGTGATAGGTAACCTTAAGCGGCACTTTCTTAATTGGCTTAAGCCTACCCTCTTTTATCAAGCGGTCAAGGTATTCGGTGATATGCAGTACCTCAAAATTCATCTCCTTGCCAATTCGAGGATAGTGGAACTTAAAGGCGCCATAGCAATCGGAACAAGGGGTTACCACCGTGCGCACGTCCGCGGTATTCCAGGTTTCTATACTGTGCTCGGCATATTTGGTAAACTCTCCGCGATAGCCTATCTCGAAGGCCCGGCCTCCACAGCATGCCTCCTCCTTCCCCTCAATGCCAACATCAACACCTGCTATCTTCAGAAGAGCTATTGCGTCTCTGGCAATTTTCCATAGATCCTGGTCAAAAGAATATCTACACCCGGCAAAGTAGAGGACATCGGCCTTTTCCTTCGTTATATCCTTGACGTCTAGGCCTTCAGCCCATTTGCCTCGCTCAGCCTTTGGCTCACCCAATACATTATCATCGCTCCTCAGGCTTTCGATCATCACCATATGTGCTGGCAGTACCTGACCCTCCTCAACACATTTCGCCCTGAGCTCCAGCATCACCTCCAGGGGGTCCATGTCTCTGTTAACCTTACACGAGACATCGCAGGCGCCATCCATCTGGCATTGGTATACTATCTCCACCAGCTTGTCCGTGTAGTCTATCCGGCCGTCAAGTAGCGCCAGCGCAGCAATCATCCTGCCGCCGGCCGAGTAGGCATGGAAATTACCCCATACCATGCTGGGACAAGCATTAGCGAATCTCCAGCTCTTTATTTGTGACAGTGGTAGCCATTTGCATAGTGAGCATCGGCTGCATCTCTGTATATCGATTCGGTAATCCTGTAGTGTCATATCGTACCCCCTAGAAGCATAGTTTACCCGGGTTCATCACATTGTTAGGGTCAAAGATCCCCTTGACCTTCCTGAGAGCCATAGCGCTCTGTCCATCTCTGCTGTAGGCCATTTCAGCCCACGGCCCGTAGGGCCTGGAGAAGAACCCTCCCATTTCCATCAATTCTTTGCTCGCATTGAAGAATAGATGTCTGACCTTTTCCATCTCTTTCGGACTACCGGGATCGCAGCTCAGATTAAACTCACAGTGACAGGCACGTCCTTGAATCTGCGGTTGCAGGTAGATGCCGATATCAGTACCTGGATGTCCGGCTGCATCCGCCATCTGATACATGCAGGAAATAAACTCCGGGGTTTTCTCCAATGTGGTGAGGAAGAAGATGTCATGGCATCCACCCTTGAATCGCAGCTTCCAGTACGGCTCAGCGGAAACAGTCGACAACGCTTCCATGACATCACTCCCCTGGACCCCCTGGATTGCGATCACAGGCGTAACCCCAAAGCGCTGTGCGGTATCCATAACGTCCTTTTCCTGATATTCAACCCGTTCCTGGGGAAGCCTTTCATAGCCCGCTACACAGACGATGAGTACCCATCGAGGAAGGGTGTCCCGCAGCGCCTTGATCTCATCCCGGTCCTTGGCGAGGATCGCGGCCAGGTTGAAATTGTTAAGGATGAGCAACTCATCACCCAACCTCGCCCATAGTAGTCTGTAGGTAAAATCTAGTAAATCCTCCAATTTCTGGGACGCCACTAGAAAAGGCTTCTGGATCTGAGGTAGAAGCTCACATTTCACCGTGGCCCAGGTGATGATCCCCATGGTTCCCTGAGCCCCTTGGATGAGCCTGAAGAAGTCGACCTGAAAGGGACCCATCGGATTGGTCTGGGCCTGCCCTGATGCCCACTGGTCTTCCAGACTCCCCGGGCCTGCTGCCTCTCCGGTCCTGAAAAGGTCGCCAGTACCAAAGACCACCTCGGTGCAGAGCAGGGGGTCAGAAATGTCCCACTGATACTTGGGTATTGTGGTGGGCTCCCTTTCGAGGCAGCTACCTATTACCGATTTCGAGCTGCGAGGACATAGGGGCATGGGAAGCCTCAGCCCTTCCTTTTTCAGTTCTGACTGGAGTTCAGCGAAGGCTACCCCCGGCTCAACCATTGCTACCCTATTTCTGCGGTTGATCCTGATGATCCTTTTCATCCGGCTTAGATCCACGACAACCCCTCCCAAACTCGGGACGGTATCGCCCCGGAAGTGAGGTGGGCCGGAGCTCACCGGTATTAGGGGCGTGCCCGTCCTGTTAGCCCACTTCACTATCTGCTGTACCTCATCGACATTTTGGGGTCTCGCCACTAACTGAGGCTTCATCTGGCGAACGAAGCTTTCGTCTCTGGAATAGGCCTCAAGGGCCTCCGGAGTATCGGAAACATTTGCATCACCAACAATTGCTACCAGCTTTTCTTTTTCAGACATTTCTCACCTCCTTATCCTCCTACAGCTTTATAAGATCCTGGCCTCCCTGAGTCTGAGGGCTAGATTCGCTGCTGCTTCTTCCTCGGTATTGCCATCCATAATATCACACCTCGATTTCCTCTGCGGCATATAAAGGTCTATCATCCTCGTCCGCCTCATCGGTAATGCCGCAATGCCGAGGTCCTGACACCCCCAAATCTGTATAGGTTTATCCTTAGCAGCCATAAGCTCCCGCAGGGCGACATTCCGTAGCTGTCCCAGCTCATGGCTCACTGTAACCAGGGCCGGCAGCGGGGCTTCGACTATCTGGTAGCCATCCGATACAACCCGTTCCACCTTAAGCTTGCCATTATCGACCTCCACTTGTCGGGCGATGGTGACAGATGGGATGCCTAG
>SOIC01000131.1 GCA_004377275.1 Dehalococcoidia bacterium | reverse complement strand
CGAGCCATCGCTTATCGCCAAGCTTTAATCAAACATGAGTGCTGGCCCCGCGCCAGACTTGAGGAGTTGCAGCAGCGCCGGCTAGCCGGGCTTCTTGATTGGGTAACTCAGAAATCTCCCTTTTACCGTGAGTACCGCAGCACACACCAGCTTGGTCCGCCCTATAGTCTCCAGGACTTCCCTATCATGAACAAAAAAGCCTATATGAAGCACTTCGACGAAATTATCACTGACCCCCGGTTGCGCCTCTCTCAACTACAAGAGCATATGGCCCATGTTTCCGGAGATGAGTATTACCTGAACGAGTATCGTGTGCTTACTACGGCGGGTAGCTCCGGCTATAAAACGGTGGTAGTATTCAATCGAAAGGAATGGAGTATTCAGGAGGCGACAAGTATGCGAATTGCCGCCATGATGGGAGTGTTTCCCTTCTCAAGGAGACGCCCCACGATTGTTACCATCGGCTCTCCCAGTCCTCTGCACGATAGTTATCGCCTCCCCCTGAGCATGGATATCGGCCTTTACCGTTATCACGTGCTACCGGCTACTGCTCCTATTGAAGAGCTCGTTCAGCGGTTAAATTCCCTTCAGCCTCACATGCTTCGAGGTTTTCCATCTATGATTGGGCTGCTTGTGACAGAACAACTTCAAGGACGCCTGAATATCAATCCATATATTATCGCCGGTGGCGGCGAACCACTGACCAGCGAATTGAGGAAGCAACTCCAGACTGCCTGGCAAAGTTCTGTCTTTGACATCTATGGCACTCAAGAGGGACTCCGCGCTATGGAGTGCAACCCTGGCCAAGGGATGCACATCTTCGAAGATTTGGGCATTGTTGAGGTAGTAGATGAGGACAACCATCCTGTGCCTGACGGGACTCTGGGACACAAGATTCTGTTCACCAGTCTCTTCGGCTTCACTCAGCCCATCATCCGCTACGAAATATCTGACATGATGGTACTTGCTCCAGAGCCATGCCCGTGTGGCCAACCGTTTCGACGTATTCTTGCCATCAATGGGAGAAATGACGATGTTCTCTATCTTCAAGGTCGAGAGGGGAGACAGGTTGCCGTTCATCCTGTCCATTTCTGGGACGTTCTGGAAAGCTTCGCTGAGATACGGCAGTACCAGGTGGTACATGAACCGGACGGCATCTGCCTGCGGCTGATGTACGAGGAAGGGAATGGGAAAATAGCTCGTAGCGTCAGGGAACAACTGGCACGGAAGTTAGATACACTCGGCGTTGATTGCCCGTCTATTCGTGTTGAACTGGTTACCACGCTGGAAGACCGCTCCCGTTATATGGGGAAGTGGAAGAACATCATCTCCAACGTTAATCAGTTAGTACAATAGCTGCGGATTATTGGTGCAGCCAGATTGCCAGGCGTTCGAGCGAGTTATGCCTGCAGGTGCGGCGTGATTAGGCGGTGAAAATGAGTTCCCAAGGTGATACATGGCCTCTTCTTTATTAAGAACTATTATACGAGCTATGTTGCCCATCATAAACAAAGTTCACATAATGATTCTTGATATCAAGCCTCTGGAAAAAAACAGCCTCATCTGCATTGAGGTGAGACGTCACAGGGGCTGTCCTATCAAGCTGGAGGATGGTTGTGAGGTTAAGCCGGGCGATCCTGTCATCAAACTGCACTTTAATGATGCTTGGATTGCTGAGAGACTGCAGTCAAGCTCAGGGTCAGGGCTGAGAGGCTTCCCCCTGGGACTCTTCTACTACTTCAAAGATGGATTGCAACTCCTTGCCACCGAAGTAGCCGATGGAAAATATGGGAGCATCGTTGCAGTGTATGGCTGGACTGCCTTTCATGCTCACGCTAGACGGTTGGGATTTCAGGTCATTGATTTGCCCAACACCCTGAGGATAAAGCTGGCCCGGCTCCACATCGCCGCACTAATGCAGTCTC
>SOIC01000155.1 GCA_004377275.1 Dehalococcoidia bacterium | reverse complement strand
TTTCCTGATGGTGTATCAAATCCGGGTTGCCCGTCTGCTCGCAACAATCCCTTCTCCCACTTTTTGTATTGCATCATGACTGTGGGAATTTGTACTGTCCCGCCCGCAGCACGGACATCTTCGGGAGTGAAGTCGGAACCTTCCAGCACTCGAGAAAGGATCTCCTCCCCGGTTTGTGGGTAAAGATGTCCATAGCCAAGGCGCCGAGCAAGCTCTGATAGAATGAAGAAATCACTCCTGGCCTCACCGATCGGTTCTACCACCTTTTCCCTGATCCTGAAGACAGAGCCATATACCATGTAGGATTCGATCTCATAGTAGGTTGCTGCCGGCAGTACGATATCGGCATAGGCTGCATCCGCGGTGAGCTGACGATCTATACAAACGAAGAAATCAAGCGCTTGGAGTGTCTTCCGCCAGATATCGGATTGCGGCCAGGATGTAATAATAGATGCCCCAAGGCTAATAAGCAATCGGATCGGATAGGGCTTCTTCTCAAGCACTGCCTCCGGTAGAATATTGGCATGGAACTCCCCACGGTACTTTGTATATATGGGGAAATTATTGTACCCGGCTGCTTTTCGTACATCCGGATTGGGTATGAGCCCTTCACGATTTATGGGAAACCTGTTCTGGGCCATGCTGAAACAATGTCCGCCGGGCACATCAAGCTGGCCGGCTAAAGCCCACAGTACCATCGTCGCGCGAATGGCTTGAACCGCTCCGTCACTATACTCAAGGCCGCTATACATGACGGGGGCGACACCACTGGTGTTTGCGATTCTTCTTGCAAGCGACCTGACCGTTTCGGCCGGAACGCCGGTGATACCTTCTACTACCTCCGGTCGAAAATGCTGAACATACCGGTCAAAGTCCTCAAAACCCACGGTCCAGTTACTGACAAACTCCTCGTCGTACAGTTCCTCCTCAATAATGACATTGCACAGCCCCAGAGCCAGCGCCCCATCCGTGCCGGGACGAATTGGGATCCATTCCGCATTTGAGTATTTGGCCATCACCGTTTTTCGTGGGTCTATTACCACGATCTGAGAGCCTCGTCTATGCGCCTCCTCAATCTTGATGAAGTCATGGGGAGGACAGTGCGCTGCAGGATTCTTCCCCCAAATCACAATGAGTTTGGCGTTTTCTATATCCGAGAACATGTTAATGAACATGCCGCCCATGGTTACATGAGGTGCTATCATCGCAAATGATACGTAACAAAGAGCACCCACCCCGAGGGTATTAGGGGATCCAAAGGGAAACAAAACGCTTGCCGCGGAGGAAACTGCTACACCCTCCGGCTGAAACAGGTCACAAAAAGCCGACTCAAAGCTCCCGCTACCAGTATATATGGCGGTAGCCTCTGGACCTGACTCCCGCTTAATTTGGTTGAGTTTGGCTACTATCGTTTCATAGGCTTGGTCCCAGGTAATTCGCTCAAACTCATAGCTGCCCTTGGGGCCTCTGCGTTTCATCGGATAAAGGAGGCGATCCTTGGAATATACAATGTCACGCGAGTTCTCACCGACTTTGCATATTGCTCCAAGATTTGAGGTCTCATCTGCCCGGACACTCTTGATCTTTCCCTCGCTATCATAGGTGACTATGACCCAACACCCGGCCGCACAGATTCCGCATATGGCCCGCTTTTCACTGTTCTCAATTTTTCCCATTGCTATGATTATCGTCTCCTACCAAGCGTCATAGTGATTTTCCCTAACACGTCAGGAAGGAAGTGCCCTACTTTCTCTTGCCTCTCTTAGCGCGACCATTCCATCAAGTCCTAGCTAGCTTGCAAGCGATAGTAGCCACATGATGGCCCTGGAAACGGGCAATTGCCAGCTCGTTCTCGCTGGGCATGCGGCTGCCATCCATCGCAGATATTGTAGATGCACCATAGGGACACCCGCCAGTGACCTCATCGTGGGTAGTCTGTCTACGTTCCGAGTACGGTACCCCGACGATGACCATGCTTGTCCTAACCCCAGTTTGAAGCTCAGGATGCCTCAAGACTATTGACCGTGGTCTGTATCAATTCAGAAAGGGCAGGATGGATATGAATGCCTTCATTTATTTCATCTATTTGACCTCCGGATGTCATGGCATTTACCACTTCCTGAATAAGTACAGGGGCATAGGGCCCTATAATATGAAAGCCTAGTATTCTTCCACTAGCTTTTTCCACAATGGCCTTGGCAAAGCCTTCTTCTTCCATCATGGCTTCACCTTTGGCAACATCGAAATACCTTACCCTTCCTACCGACATGTCGTACTCTTTTCTGGCCTGCGCCTCGGTTAGCCCTACCGATGCAATTTGAGGATGTGAATAAACGGCATGAGGTATGGCATTATAGTCCATCTTTAAATCTGCGCTATAAAACATATTTTGCACAACTACTAGCGCTTCACGATTCGCCACATGGGTGAACATTTGTTGCCCATTGGCATCACCAATGGCAAATATGTTCTTTTTGCTGGTTTCGAGATACTCGTTAACCCTAATAAACCCTCTACCGTCAATTTCCACGCCGGTATTTTCCACCTTTAGTAAATCGGCGTTTGACCGTCGGCCCACGGCGACCAAAATTCTTTGCGCTGTGAACTCCCTTTTTTCGCTGGTATTCCTGTCCCTTACCGCAACTTTAACCATGCCGCCCTCGTCGTTTACCTCCTCGGCCTGGGCATTGGTGTAGACATCCATGCGCCGGCGTAGCTGTTCCTTCAGAAGATCGTATATCTCCGGTTCCTCAACCGGGACAAGGCTATCCATCATCTCAAGAATAGTGACTTTAGTGCCCGTGGCAGCGAAGAAGTGTCCGAATTCGACTCCGATATAGCCGCCACCGATGATGATAAGGCTATCGGGTAGTTCCTCAAGTTGCAGCAGCGTTTCATTTGTTAAATAGTCGACGCTATCTAAGCCCTTTATGGGAGGTATGAAAGGTCGCGAGCCGGACGCGAGAACAATATTCTCCCCTTTAATTTTGTCTCCATTAACCTCAATGGTATACTCCCCCACAAAATGCCCTTCACCCTCATAGAAGTCCAGATTTTCTGCTTGCGAAAGAGCACGTCTCATTTGACTTTGGCTTTCTTGTATACTGTTTCTCATACGCTGCATTATGAAGCTGAAGTCTATGCCTCTGGTCTGTGCCTCAATGCCTAGCTTTTTGGCCTCCTGTATTTCTACTATTCTATCTGCCGGATATATTAACATTTTGGAAGGGATACAGCCCGTATTGAGACAAGTTCCTCCGAATGGCCCTTTGTCTACTAGAGCAACTTTTAGACCACGGTCAGTAGCTTCATCCACAATGAGCATTCCAGATCCGGACCCGACTACGATAACGTCGTACTTCTTCATGTTGCAGCCTCCTGCTGTGTATTCGCTTAATGCCTATGAGATTTATGATTTGTGACTGGCAGCATATAACTTCGTCGGCTCCTCCCCGGTTAAATGTTGTTATTAGAACGCTATAATACAGAATCCTGATACAATTCCGCAATAGTTTGCCGCCTCAAATGGTAAAATCCATTCCTAATCTTCCGGCAAGTCCTATGGGGGCCAAACTAGTCCCAATCACGCCTGCCTTCAACAGCCTGGCTCTCCAGGATGCCCACAGCAGGTGTCCCACCTTCTGATCTTAAGCCAGTTGCGGACCACCAACCTGCTTTTGCGTCTAAAGGGTATAGGCGCTCTCAAATTGAGGAAATACGCCTTCAAACTGGGACGATTATGCTTCGCCATACCATACCTCTCTTTCGCTACATGTCATTAGAGCTCGCCACATTCATTGCTTAAAGTAACAACTATTCATGTGTACCATTGTAAAAGGTGATGGATAAAGAAGTCAAAAAATGGGGGGAAAAAGATTAAAGATTTGTGACATTTTGAGTCGAGGGGTCTTACCTTTACTGGGAATAGACCTCTAGGAGTTCAAATCCTCGCTCTCTGATTTCGTAGCTAACAAGACGAACATTTAGTTGAACCTGGAGCCGCTCGATATCGGGTGGCTCCGATTCTTTTTCGACACCCAGATTCCTCATCGATCAGTGTCTCCTGGCAGTTGGTCGTGACTATGGTAACGACCCCGTTACGATCCTCAACCCCGTCGAGGACTGAGAGAAGGGTGAGCGGGGCAGAGCCACTGGAGTAACCAAACTCCACCCTTTCCTGTGCAATGAGGTCGACATCCATGATGACAAGCATTAGAATGCTCTGTGAAAACAGACAGCAGGACCCATGAAAAAAGGAATGACAGCGAATTCCAGCACTGTTGAGATTGATGGCGTGGGGCCGGTTCTATTTGAACGCAGCAAGCGCGCCAGACGCCTCAGTGTTTCCGTTAAGCGATTAACGGGAGTTCGGGTCGCTATTCCTTATGGAGTATCCTTTAAAAAAGCTGAGGAATTTGTCCGCGCCAGAACGGATTGGATAAACAAGCACCTGGACAGGATAGAACAGTTTGAGCGAGAATATACATCCATTACACAGAATTCACCTGATATCGATATGGCAAGGGCGAAAAGAAAACTATCACGAAGGCTCAAGCACCTGGCAGAAAAACATGGATTCACTTATAACAGGGTCTTCATTCGAAATCAAAGGACAAGGTGGGGCAGTTGCTCTTCCAGACGTAACATCAGCCTCAATATGAGACTGGTGATGATACCAGATGAACTGATGGATTACGTGATTCTTCATGAGTTGACTCATACCCGCTTCAAAAACCACAGCAAAGACTTCTATGCTGAGTTGGATAGGCTGGTCGGGAATAGGAAGGGCATGGATGTCCAATTGAAGGAGTACGGACTGGGATTACTATAGAACTATAGCTGTCATATGGACTGGCTCAGCAAGACGGATTTGGAGAGTAATAGAATGGAATTCCCTCGTAATGTATATCTGGATATCGAGACTACCGGTCTATCCCGGCTTTATCACGAGATAACTGTGGTAGGTATCTATCTCGTTGATGGTAGCGGCAGCAGACTGGTTCAACTGGTTGGCGAGGAGGTGACCAGGGATAATCTCCTCGAAGCTCTTGAGGGTGCGGATACAATGTTCACCTATAACGGGAGCCGGTTCGACCTTCCTTTCATAAGCGCCTGTCTGGGGGTAGACCTGGCTGGGAGCTATCGGCACCGTGACCTGATGTATGACTGCTGGAGGAACAACCTCTACGGCGGTTTCAAGGCGGTAGAGCGGCAATTGGGTATCAGTAGACAGCTAAGAGGCATTGATGGATTCGAGGCAGTAAGGCTGTGGTGGAGATACCGGGACTACGGCGATAACGATGCCCTGGCTGTACTGCTTGAATATAACAGGGAAGATGTAGTGAATCTAAAGGCTTTGAGGGAGAGACTGGGGATAGGCTAGCTCGCAATGGCTCAGCAACCAGGCGGCAAGCCCTGCGACCGGGGTAGTCGAACGGGTGTGCGTTCACGGAGTAGTTATTACTTTTTAAAAGACAGGTTGTGTCATAATACGCACCGCGAATATATCTGCTCCGGTAAAATTCCTCTCCAATAAATTGCCCACATTTTGATCACAAGCTTAACTTATGCGCATTGTCGCTACTTGTAAGCAACTGTTGACAACAGTCCCGCGGTCGTCTACGATGTGCGCGCTAAAGAACCGGCACAACGTTGCACAAACCAGAAACCAAACAAGTGGTTACGAGCAACGCAGACCCTGAGCGATTGCACGGCATTATTACTGCGCCTGGGCAGTATGGATACGATACAGTAACGTTGCGAGGTAACACGAAGCCCGGTGTTTGGTTAGTTGTGTCGGTATGGAACAAGAGCAGGTGTCTTTATGGACCTTTTCGATAGATTCAATGCCGAGAAATGCACCTTGTGCGGCGAGTGTTTTCACCAGTGCCCTGTGATGCATTTGCCCCTGGAGGTGGCGAAGGCTGAGATCGTGCGACTCACAACCGGTCAAGAGACGGAGCACGTGTTGCGGAAATGCACGAGCTGTTTCGCATGTAACTTCATCTGCCCTGAAGGATGCAATCCCGCCCAGGCAATCCTCGATATCTGGCACGAGAAATCTGTGCGCGAAGGCTTGCCCATAAGGGCCATGTACTACACCCCCGAGAGCTCACTCAATTTCAGAACCTACGTGTTAGAAAGGCTTCCCGAGGATGAAAGGGCTCTAGTTAGGTCCTGGGAGGATACCTCTCCCTGCGACGAAGTATTCTACCCCGGTTGCAATGTGATTACCGTTCCCTACCTGACCCGGACCAAACTCCTCGACGGCATGAATATCAGGGGATCGCTGAATCTGTGCTGTGGCGAGA
>SOIC01000041.1 GCA_004377275.1 Dehalococcoidia bacterium | reverse complement strand
AGGGCATGGCGAGCAGCCGATACGGTGCTACGAGAAATCGGAGCGCCCCCCGTTGTGGAAAGGATGGCTTAACGTATGGGTGAGTTGTGCCCGGTTAATGCCTCCTTCGGGAGGTTTTTTAATGCTATGTGCTCAGCAGGTTCGTAAGGAACCTCGCTGGGCTTTTTTATTTGCATGAGAGAGGAGATGTAAGATGGTGGCGAACGATAAAACTGGTGATGGCGGAAAACTGCGGAACATCCTGAGATGGGCTGCGCAGCGTAGGTTGACCGTCACTTTTTTCCTTCTGGGGATGGTTATCCTGCTCTTCATCTTCATCCCCCTGGGCAAGATGCTCTTCTCCTCAAGCCCGGCCACACTGTGGGACACCCTGCTTGAGGGGGAGGTGAGGAGTGCCATCTGGCTCAGCATTTACACCGCGCTAATCGCTACGGCGGTGGGGCTTGTTCTGGGGGTGCCCCTGGCCTATTTCCTGGCGCGTCACAGTTTCCCCGGGAAGCGGTTGGTGGAGGCGCTCATCGATGTTCCCATTGTGGTGCCCCACATCGCCGCCGGTATTGCCCTGCTCTTCGTCTTTGGCAAAGGTTTCTTCGTGGGCAGCGCCTTTGACGCTATCGGCATCGATTTCGTATTTGCGGTCCCCGGAATCATTATCGCCATGCTCTTTGTGAGCGTCCCCTTTCTCATCGACTCGGCTAAGCAGGGGTTTGAGAAGGTGGACGTCAGGTTGGAGAAGGTGGCCCGCACCCTGGGCGCCTCCCCCTGGCAGACCTTCTTCAGGGTATCGCTGCCCCTGGCCAGAAGGAGCATCGCTGGCGGCTCGGTGATGATGTGGGCGCGGAGCATAAGCGAGTTCGGGGCGGTGCTGGTCCTGGCCTCACACCCCAAGATCGCCCCCATTCTGGTCTATGACCGCCTGGAGGAATATGGCCTCGACTACGCCCTGCCCGTGGCCACCCTGCTCATCATCATATGCATTGTCATATTCGTGGTGCTGCGGACTATTGCCTATCGGGGGGAGCGGGCATGATCGAGATAAAGAAGCTGACGGTGAATCTGGGGGACTTCCTCCTCGATGGGATCGATCTCAGGGTGGAGAAGGGGGAGTACTTCATCATCCTGGGGCCCACCGGGGCGGGGAAGACAGTGCTCCTTGAGGCCATCGCCGGGCTTAACCCCATAAAGATGGGGGAAATCTGGCTCGATGGGAGGGAGGTTACCAAGCTCGAGCCGGAGAAACGGGGGATCGGGTTTGTCTATCAGGACTATGCTCTCTTCCCCCACCTCACGGTAAGGGGTAACCTTCTCTTCGGGCTGAAGCAGAGGAAGTGGCCAAAAGAGGAGAGGGGCAGGGTAATGGAGTGGCTGGCCGAGCTTCTAGGGATCACCCCGCTTCTAGAGCGAAGCACCGATACCTTAAGCGGTGGGGAGCGGCAGAAGGTGGCCCTGGCCCGCGCCCTCAGCACCAGCCCGGAGGTGCTTCTCCTCGACGAGCCCTTGAGCGCCCTCGACCCGCAGCACCGGGAGGGGGTGCAGCAGGAGCTGAGGCAGATCCACCAGCGTCTCAAGCAGACGATCATCCATGTGACCCATGACTTCGAGGAGGCGATTGCCCTGGGCGACCGGATCGCCGTTCTAGGCGCAGGACACATCCTTCAAATCGGGACCCCGGAAGAGATTTTCCGCCATCCCAACTCGGAATTTGTCGCCCGCTTCGCCATGACACGCAATATCTTCACCGGGGAGGTGCGCGACGGCGATGGCGGGCAGGCGATCATTGCCATCGGGGGCATGGAGTTCGAGGTGGTGACCGAGCTCCGGGGTCGGCTCCATGCCTCCCTGCGTCCCGAGGACATCCTCGTTTCCAGGGAGCCTCTCATCTCTAGCGCCCGGAACTCGCTCAGGGGCACCATTACCCGTATCGCCGACCGCGGGGCGACCCTCTATCTCACGGTGAGCACCCCGCTGGAGTTCGCATGCCTGGTCACCCGCCGTTCCTTTGAGGAACTGGGTCTCGCTGAGGGGGGGGAGGTTTATGTAACCTTCAAAGCATCGGCGGTCCATATATTCTAATATTCTAAAAAGGAGATTTGTGATGAGGAAAGCAGCGTTATTCGTAGTGGCGCTGGCGCTGATGGCCAGCGCCTGCACCCCTCAGCCGGGCCTCATCGCCTTTCACGCCGGGAGCCTTTCGGTGCCCTTCGACAGGCTGGCGGAGGAATTCGAGGAGCAAAACCCGGGGGTAACGGTGGTCACCGAATCGGCGGGGAGCCGCACCACCATAAGAAAGGTGACCGAGCTGGGAAAGCCCGGTGACATCGTCGGCTCTGCCGATTATCTGGCCATCGAGGAGCTGATGTTCCCCGAATTCGCTGACTGGTATATTAGCTTTGCCACCAACGAGATGGTGATCGCCCACCGCGATGACGCTCCCTTCGCCGACGACATAAAAAGCGGCGAGCGCACCTGGTATGATGTCCTCATCAATGAGGATGTGAGGTATGGCCACTCCGACCCGGATGTCGACCCCTGCGGCTACCGGTCGCTGATGGTGTGCCAGTTAGCCCAAAGGTACTACTATGATGAGGCCAGCGAATTCGGCCTGACCCCCGATGTTAATGCTGCCAACCTTTATGACGCTCTTATTCCCATACCGGTAAGCGGCACAGAAATGGACCGGGGCCGGGCCGGGGGTGATTGGGGGGAGATTGTAAAGCCCAAGGAGACCGATCTTCTCTACCTGCTCGAGTCTGGGGACCTGGACTACGCCTTTGAATATCGCTCCGTAGCCATACAGCACGAATTAAAATATTTTGAGCTTCCTGACGAGATCGACCTCTCAAATATTGATTTTACCGATTTCTATGCCACCGCTGAGTTGGAGGTAACCGGCAGGGAGCCGGGAACAACAACCACCCTGACCGGGGCGCCCATCGTCTATGGGGTCACCATCCCCAGTAATGCCCCCCACCCTGAGCGGGCGATAGATTTCCTGGAGTTAATGCTTAGTTCACAGGGGCAGGCGATAATGGAGAGTTGCGGCCAGTCACCTATCGTGCCGGCAATCGCCAGCGACAGGGATAAAATTCCTGAGGGGCTCAGGGAGTTTGTTGCCGAATAATTAAGCGGATAGCTGAGGGCGGGGCAGTAGCCCGGCCTTCTCAACGATCTCGGCTACCGCCTCCTCCCATTCGATGGCCATTAAGTGAATCCCGGCTACGCCCTCGATCTGGCGCACCTGGTTAATGATATCAACACAGAGGTCGATGCCTACCCTCTTGGCCTCGCCCTTGGGGGCGCTGGCCATGCGGTCCACTACCTCATCGGGGACATCCATGCCCGGAACCCTGGTCTTCATATACCGGGCCGCACCTGCCGATTTAATCGGTGCCACACCGGCAAGGATATATACCTTTTTATGCAGTCCCCGCTGGCGCACCGCCTCCATCCATCTGGCAAACCTCTCCACATTATAGATGATCTGGGTCTGAATGAAGTCGGCACCCGCCGCCACCTTCTTGGCAAGGCGAATTGCCCGAAAGTCAAAGGGGTCGGCAAAGGGGTTAGCGGCTGCCCCGATGAAGAGGCTTGGTGACACGGAGATCTCATCGCCGGACTGAAACTTCTTTTCATCCCGCATATTTCTTGCTATTTGAAGGAGTTGGATACCATCTATATCGAAGACACCCTTAGCCTGAGGATGGTTGCCAAAGGACTGATGGTCCCCGGTGAGGCAGAGGAGATTCTTCATCCCCAGGGCTGACATGCCCAATATATCCATCTGAAGGGCGATCCTGTTTCGGTCGCGGCATGTCATCTGAACCGTGGGCTCAAGCCCCTCACTCATCCCGATGAGGCATGCCGCCCAGCTTGCCATGCGGACTATAGCTGTCTGGCCATCGGTAACATTGACGGCATCAACATAGCCTTTGAGCAGCCTTGCTTTCTCCCTGATCACCTCAGGGTCAGCGCTTTGCGGGGGGCCGAGCTCACCGGTGACGGTAAAAGCTCCGCTTTCCAAGACCCTCTCTAGATTGCTCACTGCTTTCATCTCCTGTCTCGCTTGGGCAAAGTAAATTTGTTACTGGCTATGAGAAGTTAGCGTTGAAACACGCGCACGTTCATTCTGATATGCCTGAGCCTCGAGTGGACTACCTCTGCCATCCTTGCCATCACTCTATAGCCCAGATAAGGGTCCTCCTTGAGTAAAGTATACAAGCGCTTTCCATCTATTGCGATCGCCCTGACCGGCTCCAGGGCCCTTGCCGTCAGGATGTATGCAGGGGTTCCCCCGACTGCGGACCAGCCACAGATCTGCCCCCTGCTCAGCGTGTCCACCGTTATCTGTTTCCCCATACCAGGTGTAGGGGAAAGGCTGATCTCCATGGCCACTTTCCCTATTTCAATAATGTAAAGGTCCTCGGCCACGCTGCCCTCGGTGAACAGGGTTATTCCCTTCTCATAGATCTCCGCACGGGCCAGAGCCGCTACCTTTTCCAGTTCCTCGTCGGTTAGCCCCTTAAATAGCTCGGAGCTTGCTAGAACCTCTTTAATTATAGCCTCCTGTCTTCCCTTTTTCCGCAAAAATCATGAATTCAATTCCATCGGCGTCTAGTACCGCAGCCAGAGGGGTGTTTAGGCCAACAGCGCCCTTTTAATACTCCTCACCCTCGATGACGCTACCTGTACCACACATTCCATCACTTTAAAGCCTATTTCATGGTTCTTGTTAAATAGAGCAAGTAAGCGCTCGCCATCTATTGCGATCACCCTGACCGGCTCCACGGCCCTTGCCGTCATGATGTACACACGGGAACCGACAACTGCGGACCAACCGCAGGACCCTCCGGGGGGAATAATCTCTGCCAACGCGGCTTGCTCTGCCCCGGGGTAAACGGGTAGTCTCATCTCCATGCTTATTTTGCCTTCAGCGACAATGTATAGCTCCTTGGCCGTTGTGCTCTCGGCGAACACACTGAGTCCCGCCGCATAGGTCTCCTCCCGACTCAGCGCCGCTACCTTTTCCAGTTCCTCATCGGTTAGCCCCTTAAATAGCTCGGAGCTTGCAAGAACCTCTTTTATCGAGGCCATCTGTCCCCTCTCCCTGACAATTTGAACATTATACAATTATCATCCTGCAGTGTCTAGACGCCGCGGGAGGTAAATTGAGATTAGGTAATTTATACGGATAAACTGTAAATAAACTGGCCTGTGTGTCAAACTATTCGCCCATGATCTGCAGCACGATCTCCCTGGAGCGAGGGCGATTATCGAAGTCCGCCACTACAATCTGTTGCCAGGTGCCCAGGAGAAGGGTTTTGTCGGTGAAGGGCACTACTAGAAAGGGGCCCAGGAGGGAGGCTCTCACATGAGAATGCCCATTGCCATCTCCCCAACGGCGGTCATGCTGATAGGGGATGTTCCTGGGAACGGTGCGATCCCACATACCTTGAAAATCGCTCACCAGCCCCGATTCGTACTCGATGGTGGAGATGCCAGCCGTCGAGCCGCTAATAAACACGGTCACCGTGCCGGCATTGATGCCCGAGTCCAAAACCTCCCGCTTTACCTGAGCGGTAATGTCAATGAGGTCACATTCTCCCTTGGTGCGAATACCGATTTTCCTGGTAACCACCATATTTATCACCCCCTTTTTCGCCTGCGATTACCAAATGAGGTCGGTTAACTCAAATATAGGTCCGTCTTGACACACTAGCTTCAAGCCTCGTTTCGTTTCAATAGCACAGCCGGCGCAGCCACCGAATCCGCAGCCCATCCTCGCCTCCATGGAGACCTGGACCGATTTATCCTTCAGCCAGTCTATGCTCGCCATCGCTTCGTACATTGCGAGTTGGCCGCAGGCGAAGATTTGATCGGGACCAGTAAGGTAGTCGGCGTCAACGGCAGTAAGACCGAATACATGATCGCGGTCGGCCAGGAGGTCGGTTACCATGCCCTGTTTGCCCAGCGAGCCATCCTCAGTAGTAATCTCAACCGTCAATATACCTGGCGTCAAACT
Source organism: Dehalococcoidia bacterium (assembly GCA_004377275.1). Classification (GTDB taxonomy): domain Bacteria; phylum Chloroflexota; class Dehalococcoidia; order E44-bin15; family E44-bin15; genus E29-bin15. The sequence goes on along the minus strand of SOIC01000041.1, from coordinate 303 downwards.
ATTGAAAGGATAGACCTTGTCGGCTGTTTTAGCTCCTGTAAGCACGGTTACATGCCGGCCATCGGCTGCGGCTTTTTCGGCAAGGAAAATGAGGGGGGCAATCCCGATGCCCCCGGCAACCAGGAGCAGCTTTTGGGAGTGAACATCGAAACCTCGCCCCAGGGGGCCCAATAAATCGAGCCGCTCTCCCGCTTTGCGCTGGGCGAGCCATTCTGTGCCCCGCCCGACCACCTCGAAGAGGAGGGCCAGCGCCCCGTTTTCCCCAACGCGGTGAATGCTCAGGGGGCGTCGGAGCAATGGGTC
>SOIC01000173.1 GCA_004377275.1 Dehalococcoidia bacterium | reverse complement strand
CAAATTGTTGCCTGGTTCCATTTGTTGATGTATCATAGGCGTGGATACAATCCGCGCCTAGAGGAAGGAGAACCCCTTGTTTTGGATCGCGGTCTCGGTAAAGGCCGGTCTCCCCGACCCCAGGGGGGAGGCACTACAAAAGGATATCCACGACCTTGGCATTACCGCGGTAACACAGGCCAGGGTCAGCGACATATATCTACTGGCAGGGAATTTTACCGAAGCTGAGGTGGGCCGAATCTGTCAGGAGCTACTGGCCGATCCCGTGGTCCATGAGTATTCCTTCGAAGAAGCGTTCCTCTCCCCCGATGAGCACGCTCATTTCATCGAGGTGGCATACAATCCCGGTGTGATGGACCCGGTGGAGGAAAGCGTTAGGAAGGGAATCCGCGACCTGGGCATCGCCACGGTTGAATCGGTAAAAACGGCTAAGAGATACTTCTTATGGGGTGAGCTCTCGGAACAGGACCTAAAAACTATCTGCGACAAGCTGCTGGTTAATCCGGTGATCCAGCACATGGTCACCAAACAGGAAGCGGCCTCCCTGCCACCCGCCACATACGATTTTTCTCTCCAATCCATTGAACTGCGGAGCCTGGACGATGCCATGCTAATGGAGCTGAGTAAAAACAGGCTCTGGTTGAATTTGAGCGAGATGAAGCGTATCCAGGATTATTTTTCCAGGTTAGGCCGCAACCCCACGGATGTTGAACTGGAAACGCTGGCGCAAACCTGGTCCGAGCACTGTGTCCACAAGACATTTAAGGGCAAGATCAAGCTTGACCAGCTCACTATCGACAACCTGCTCAAGAGCACGATCATGAGGGTCACCGAGGAACTGGAAAAGCCCTGGTGCCTATCGGTCTTTAGTGACAACGCCGGGGTAATTGATTTCGACGGCCGCTACGCAATCTGTTTCAAGGTGGAGACGCACAATCACCCCTCAGCGGTGGAGCCATATGGCGGGGCGGCGACGGGGATCGGCGGGGTCATCCGTGACCCCCTGGGCACAGGACTGGGATCAAAACCCATCCTGAACACCGATGTGTTCTGCTTTGCCCCCCCCGATTCCCCATACCAGAGTCTCCCCCAGGGGGTGCTCCATCCCCGCCGCATTCTTAAAGGGGTCCGCGCCGGGGTCGCCGACTATGCCAACCGCCTTGGCATCCCCACACTCAATGGTGCCATACTCTTTGACCAGCGATATGTAGGGAATCCGCTGGTCTTCTGCGGCACCGTAGGGCTGTTGCCGAAGAACATGAGCCAGCGAGGCCAGCAACAACCGGGGGACCTGGTCGTCCTGGTGGGCGGAAGCACCGGGCGTGACGGTATCCACGGGGTTACCTTCGCCTCGGGAGAACTTACTTCCGAGTCCGAGGAAATTTCTTCCACCTCCGTTCAGATCGGCAATCCCATTATGGAGAAGAAGCTCATCGATGTCCTGCTTAAGGCGCGGGACTATGGACTATATCGACGAATTACCGATTGTGGCGGGGGTGGACTCTCATCGGCGGTAGGGGAAATGGCCGCAGAGACCGGTGTGCGCGTGTATCTGGAGCGAGTCCCTTTAAAATATTCAGGGCTCTCCTATACCGAGATATGGCTATCCGAATCACAGGAGCGGATGGTGGTGGCCGCCCCGCCAAGCACTGTTGACCAGTTGATCCACCTTTTTGCCAGCGAGGATGTGGCAGCGACGGTCATCGGCGAGTTCACCGACGATCGCCGGCTTCAGCTTTTCTATAATGGCAATCTCGTTGGCGACCTCGACATGGAATTCCTGCATCACGGGTTGCCGCAACTTGAGCGAGAGGCGGTTTGGAAGCCACTACAGCATGAGGAGCCTGACTTTCCCCAACCAGCCGACCTGCGGGAGGAGATACTTCTAATCCTGGGCTCATGGAACGTTTGCAGCAAGGAATGGGTAATCCGCCAATACGACCATGAAGTGCAGGGCGGCAGCGTGCTCAAGCCCCTCGTAGGGATAAATAATGACGGCCCTGGAGATGCCGCCATTATCAAACCTATACTTGACTCAGACATGGGGATCATCGTCTCCAACGGTATCAATCCTAAATATGGAGACATCGATCCCTACTGGATGGCCGCCTCTGCCATAGACGAGGCGTTGCGGCAGGTGATCGCCGTGGGAGGCAGCCTGCGACGGGTAGCACTGCTGGATAACTTCTGCTGGGGCAATCCCGAAAGGCCTGACAGACTGGGCGGCCTGGTACGCGCAGCGCAAGCCTGCTACGATATGGCGATCGCCTATGAGACCCCCTTCATTTCTGGCAAGGACAGCCTATATAACGAGTATGAGACGGAAAAAGGGAGCATATGTATTCCTCCAACGCTCCTCATCTCTGCAGTGGCAGTGATGGATCACGTCGAGCAATCGCTTTCTATGGACTGCAAGCGGGAAGGCGACCTGATCTATATTGTCGGCACGACGTATGATGAATTGGGTGGCTCGCATTACTACGCTATTCACGGCTATGTAGGTAACAGTGTACCCAGGGTGGACCCCAAGAAGGGGAAGATGCAGATGGATGCCCTCAGTGCCGCCACTGCGAAAAGACTGGTGAGGGCGTGCCATGACCTGAGCGAGGGTGGCCTAGGGGTGGCAGCCGCCGAAATGGCCTTCGCCGGGGAGCTTGGCATGGTAATCCATCTGGCGAAGGTCCCACTGGGCGATCCGACCTTTCGAAAAATTCGAGACGATTTCGTTCTCTTCTCTGAGTCGAATACCCGCTTTCTAGTGGAAGTAACGCCTAAGGACAAGCACCAGTTCGAGACAATGATGGCCGGGGCCGATTGCGCCGCCATCGGTGAGGTTATAAGCGACAAAAGGCTCGAAGTTTATGGCCTGAAAGGAGAGCGGGTGCTTTCCGCTCCGCTCGCGGAACTCAAAGAGGCGTGGCAGAAGCCGCTCCGCTGGTAATATGTAATGGCTAGCATTAAGACACTAATGTTGCGCGCCCCGGGGACAAACTGTGATGGTGAAACTGCGTTTGCCTTCGAACAAGCACACTCACAGGTCGAATTCGTACATATAAATGAGCTTGTCCACCACCCCAAGCTCCTTTCCGAGTACCAAATAATGGTCATCCCCGGTGGTTTTACCTATGGCGATGACATCTCAGCAGGGAAAATCCTGGCAAATGAACTAAGGCTGAAGCTGGGAGAGGAGATACAAAAGTTTATTGCCGATGGAAGGCTAATCCTGGGGATTTGTAACGGTTTTCAGGTCATGGTGAAAGCGGGGATTTTACCCGAATTATCACCGCAATTAACCCTGGCAGGCAATGATTCGGGCAGGTTTGAGTGCCGCTGGGTCTATCTCCGCGTCAATGAGACCAGCCCCTGCATATTCACCCGGGGTATAGACATGATGTACCTCCCGGTGGCCCATGGCGAGGGAAAGGTGGTGACCGAACCTGGAATACCAAACATCGCCCTACGCTACGCTGACGAGACGGGAAACATAAACGCCGGCTATCCCCATAATCCAAATGGTTCCATAGATAATATAGCCGGCATATGTGATGCTTCGGGGCGTATTTTTGCCTTAATGCCACATCCGGAACGCTTTATCCGCTGGACCCAGCACCCGCGGTGGACACGGGAGCCCGCTAGAGAACGTGGGGATGGCTTCCGTATTTTTGAAAACGCGGTGGCGTGGGCTAAAACCATTTGATGGCATCCCAGGGAACTATTTACACTGTCGGCACTAGCACCCGCTCCGCGGAGGAGTTCATCGAGCTGCTCACCAGCCGTGGCGTGGCGGTCGCGGTCGACGTGAGGAGGTTCCCCTCAAGCAGGTTGGAGCACTTCTCCAAGGAAAACCTGTCCACATTATTGCATGAAGCTGGCATTGACTACGTCCATATGGGCAAAGAGCTGGGTGGCTACCGTCGCGGAGGTTACCAGGCCTTTACTACGACATCCCCGTTCCGTGAGGGCATAGAAAAGCTTACCGAAATAGCAAGTGGAATGACGATAGCGATCGTTTGTGCCGAGCGCTTCCCCTGGCGTTGCCATCGCCGCTTTATCAGCACCGAGATGGAGAAACAGGGATGGCAGGTAAGCCATATCATCGACCAGGAAAGGGATTGGCTACCAAAGAAAAATTCTGCTAGTATATAGATATACAGAGTGCTGTCAGAGTGAGGAGGGCAAACTATGTTTGAGACAAGGATCACCAAAATGCTGGGGATCAAATATCCGATTATCGGCGGAACCATGGCGTCGATAAGCGACGCTGACTTTGTAGCCGCCATTTCCAATGCCGGGGGGATAGGTATACTTGCGTCGATCATGTACCAAACTAAGGATGATTTCGCAGTGGCCATCGACAGGATCCGAGAACTGAGCGATAGGCCCTTTGCGATCAACCTCAATTTCTTTCCTGCCCAGTTTCCCGTATCCCAGCAAGAGTATACTGAGATCATGGTGGAAAAAGGGGTTAAGATTGTGGAAACTTCCGGGCATATGGCGCCGCCAGAAGAATTGTGTCAACGCTTCAAAGAGGCAGGCATGATATGGATTCACAAGTGTGTGGGGCTCCGCTATGCCCTTAAAGCACAAAATTTGGGAGCCGATATTGTTACCGTGGTCGGTTATGAAAACGGCGGGGCAACAGGCAGGCTTGATATCGGGACCCTGGTGCTGGTTCCGACGATTGCCAAGGGTGTTCAAGTTCCGGTTATCGGCGGCGGCGGTGTTTCCGATGGCCATGGATTTGCTGCCGTTCTTTCCCTGGGAGCCGAGGGAGTAATCATGGGTACGCGACTCCTCGCCACACAGGAATGTCCAATCCATGAGAGTCTGAAACAGGCGCTCGTCAGTGCGACTGAACTCGATACCATGCTCATCATGAGGTCGGTCGGCACTCATAGGGTCTGGACTAATGCCGCCGCCACTAAGTGTGCTGAGATAGAGGCAACCGGTGCTAGTTTTGAAGAGATTCTCAAGATTGTTTCTGGGGATAATTCCCGAAGAGTTTATTATGAAGGCGACCTGGACTGCGGAGTCGTCCCCTGCGGGCAAGGAATCGGCCAGGTGCATGACATCCCGACAGTAAAAGACCTATTCGATAGAATCATTGCCCAGGCCACTGAAGTGGTGACCGGACTGACAAAAAGCTGAAGCGACCTTATGTTGCTCGAAACAAAGGTTCTTGTTGACGGGCTGGTGTTCCCCGAGAGCCCGCGCTGGCACAACGGAAAGCTATGGTTCTCCGATATGCACGGGCACTGGGTAATGACCGTCGATTTCAACGGCGACACCGAGAAAATCGTCGAAGTGCCGGGACAGCCCTCTGGCCTGGGTTGGCTTCCCGACGGCCGGCTGCTGGTGGTTTCAATGACCGATCGTCGCCTGCTGCGACTCGATACCGACGGGCTTACCGAGGTCATCGACTTACGCCAACTCGCGTCGTCACACTGCAATGATATGGTCGTTGACCAGCAGGGTCGAGCCTACATCGGAAACTTCGGATTCGACATCATTGAGCAGGAGCCTCTCGCGCTGGCCGAGATCGTGCTGGTGACACCTGACGGCGATGCGCGCGTCGTCGCCGAGGAGATGGCTTTCCCCAACGGAAGCGTCATTACCCCTGACGGACGCACGCTCATCGTCGCCGAGACATTCGGCCGGCGCCTCACCGCTTTTAACATCGAGCCAGACGGCTCCCTAACAGTACGACGCATTTGGGCAGAGATCGAGCAAGCCGTCCCCGATGGAATCTGTCTTGACGCAGAAAACGCGATCTGGGTTGCGTCGCCAATCAGCGCGGAGGTCCAGCGCCTTCATGAAGGCGGCGAGGTGACCCACCGCGTGAAGGTATCAACACAAGCATTCGCCTGCATGTTGGGAGGTTCCGATCGGCGCACACTCTTCGTGCTCACTGCAGAAACCCTACATCCCGATGAGGCCCGGGCCAAAGCGAGCGGTCGCATCGAAACCGTCCAAGTCGACGTTCCTGGCGTGGGGCTTCCTTGATTCCGCCTGTCCGCCGATTGAGTGTAACGTCCAGGGGTTGCACTGTCTTCGCGGCGCGCGATATGCCGCACTTAAGATAGGGAGGACACCAGGTAGTTTATGCGTTTGTTTCCCACCCAGAATGTATGCTAGAACCATGTGCAGACCAAATAAAGAATCAGAAGCCACAGTAGTAACGGCTCAGGAAGTCAGGGCTAGCTTTTCCTAGCGCAAAGACCAAGGCGAGGGGGAAGAGGGTTAGTTTGCTGCAGTGTAGCGACTAGGGCAAAAATGAGAATCTTGTCCCAAACCTATTGACAAATCGGTTTAATCGTGCTAGTCTCTTGCCAAACTTC
>SOIC01000022.1 GCA_004377275.1 Dehalococcoidia bacterium | reverse complement strand
CTGGCTGAAGGAGTGGTGCCCCCAAGGGAACTCGAATCCCTGTCTCCAGCTTGAAAGGCTGACGTCCTAGACCGCTAGACGATGGGGGCTTTTCCGACCTCCATATTTTAGCACAGCGGGGATAGCTTGCCTACGGGTAGACTGCAGACCCCTCCAGCGCCGTCACTTCGGGGAGGCCAAGCATGAGGTTCATACTCTGCAACGCTTGACCGGCCCCGCCTTTAACCAGGTTGTCGATGCAGCTAACGATAATGAGCCGCTGCGTCCTCGGATCAATGGTGGGGTAGATCAAGCAGAGGTTTGTGCCTAGGGTTTGCTTGGTCTGGGGTGGGGCGTCAACGACCCTGATGAAGGGCTCGCCCCGGTAAAACTCCCTATATAGCTCCCTCATCCCTTTTTCAAAATCCCCCCTCCCTTTTTCGAGCTCCCCCTTCCCATCCCAGCCTTCTTTAAGCTTGGCATAGCAGGTGGTGAGGATGCCCCGGCTCATCGGCACGAGATGGGGCACAAAGGTCACCGCGAGGGGAAGCGCCGGGTTTAATCCGCTAAGCTCCTGGGTGATCTCAGGCAGGTGGCGGTGCCCCTCAAGGGCATAGGCCGAGACATTTTCGTTCGCCTCCGCGAAATGGGTCCCCAGGCTCAGTGTTCTCCCCGCTCCGGAGACTCCGGACTTGGCATCGACGATGATGTCCGGCTCGATCAGCCCCTCTTTAAGCGCAGGGGCCAGGGCCAGGATGGCGCCGGTGGGGTAACAGCCGGGATTGGCTACCAGGCGGCTTGAGGCTATCTGGTGACGATTTAGCTCCGCCAGGCCATAAACCGCCTCGCTAAGAAGCTGCGGTGCGGGATGGGTAAAGTCATACCATCTTTGGTATTCTTTGGCGTCCTTGAGTCTAAAGTCGGCGCTGGTATCGATCACCTTAATGCCCCGCTCCAGCGCTGCCGCTACGGCTTCAACGCTCGTCTTGTGGGGGAGGGCCGAGAAGACCAGCGTCACCTCGCCCAGCTCAGGCTCGATCGCCAGATCGATGTCGGCAAGGTGGGGCAAGACCTCGCCAAGCCTCTGCCCTACGGCGCTTCTCCCCGTAATTGAGGCGAGCTCAACCTGGGGATGTTGATGAAGGAGCCTGGCAAGCTCCATGCCCACATAGCCTGTGACGTTAATAATGCCCACTTTCACCATCATTATGATTATACCTCCCTCAAACTACAGTTGGTTTCTCCTCGCTCTCCTCTTTCGCCGCGCTATCTCGCTTAGCCTTTCATCGCTGATCCCGAAGTGATGAGCTATTTCGTGGCGCACTGTCTCCGCAATCCCGCGCACTATCCCCCTGTCGGAGCGATACGTCATTTCGATGGGCTTCTGGAAAATGGTTATCTTATCCGGCGCCGCCATCGCATGCCTTTTCCCCTCTTTGGTCAGCGGTATACCTTCATAAAGACCCAGAAGCTGTCCCCGACGCCGAAGTCTGACGCTAGCCAACTGATCACGGGTCGGCCAATCCTGGACTATAATGGCGATGTTCTCCAGTCTCTCGCTGAACTCCTGCGGCAAGCTTTCAATCGCCTCAGTCACCAATCGTTCAAATCGCTCCCTTTCCATGTATACACCCTTCCCGAAGCACGCACTCATGGCATCGGGGACGCTGCGCCCGACATACCCCTCTGCCATGCGCCAGCATGTTTAGGTGAAATTGATAGATCGCCTCAGCGGGCACGAGCTCCTCCAGTAGCTGGTGCGCCCGCGCCGGCGAAACCCCCGAGTCGATGAGCCCCAGGCGTCGTGAGACCCGATAGACATGGGTGTCCACCGGGAGCACCGGCCTTCCCAGAGAGAATAAGAGCACACAGCTCGCCGTTTTCGGTCCCACCCCGGGCAGCGCTTGAAGCCATGCCCTGGCCTCAGGGATGGGGAGCTCGCCAAGGAATCCCAGGTTCAGGGAGCTATGATCATTCGGAATTCCCTCCAGGATCGCCTTGATCCGAGGTGCTTTAATCCTGCTCAGCCCGCCGCATGCGATAGCCTCAGCGACCTCACCAATGCTGGCCTCGGACACCCTATCCCAGGTGCCGAAGGTCGAGATGAGGCTATCGAAGGCTCGGTGAGAGTTCACATCCGAGGTATTTTGAGAAAGGATGGCCCCGATGAGCTCGGAGAGCGGGTCGCGTCGCTGCCGCCACTGGGGGAGGCCATACTCCTGCCCCAGAAGCTGGATGATCTCATCGATGGTCATAGCGCCCTCAGATGGCAGGTATCGTTGAGCAAGGTAACGGTCGCCTTTCCCTCTGTTATTTCAAAAAGGTTGATCGCCGTAGCATCCTGCGCTATCTGCCAGAAATGGGAATTGTCCAGGCCCAGAAGATGGCAAAGGAGCACCTTACAGACCACACGGTGAGTCACCAGGGCAACCGTCGCACTTTCGTGCCGCGCCGTCAGGTCATCGATGGTAGCAACCACCCTCTTCCTGACATCCTCCAGGCTCTCCCCCTGGGGAATCTCAAGCCTCTGGGGGCTATAACGCCAGAGGTCGAAGAGTTCAGGGTAGTTTTCCTTTACCTCCCCGATGGAAAGCCCCTGCCAGATTCCGAAGTTCATGTCATTAATCCCCTCAAGCGGCACTACCGGGAGACTGAGGCGGCTGGCGATAATCTGGGCAGTGGCCATGGCTCGTCTCAGGGGGCTGGAGTAGATAGCTGCCACCTCCCATCGGGCGACCCGCGCTGCCACCGCCTCCGCCTGCCTTAGCCCGGTCTCATCCAAATCGATGTCTACCCACCCCCTAAACCTCTCCTGCCTGTTCCACTCGGTCTGCCCATGCCTGACCAGGATAATACGAGACAAATGAGCCTCCTGCGCCATTTATATCAGCCCCTCTTCCCTGAGGGTGTTGATAATATACTGAATCTCAGGGCTGGTTAGGCCAAAGCGATGCAAGGTGTGGCGGACGATCTCCAGACCAGCTTCAAACTCAGGGCGCACTAACTCGGCAACGCCGAGGGTGCGAAGCGTTTTCGCCTCATCATCGAAGTGGATCCGGGCCACTACATCCAGCTTAGGGTTGATCCTCAGGGCGTTCCTCACCGTAAGCTCTGTAGCCGTAGGGTCGTGGAAGGTGATCACCAACACTTTTGCCTTATTCAGAACTGCCCGGGAGAGTATCTCCGGGTTGCTCGCATCCCCATAGATGTGGGGCACCTCCCTGGCGTGTAGGGTATCGATGACCCGCGGGTCGTTATCGATCACCAGATATGAGAAACCTCTGCGCTCCAGAACCATCCCCAGATTTCGCCCCACCAGACCACACCCGCAGATAACCACGTGGCTACTAAGCTGAAGCCCCCTGCTAAACTGGGGATCAGCGCGACCGGCTAAGACCCGGGCGAACCTTTCCCCCTGGCTGAGCCTCCTATAGAGCGCGGATGCCGCGCCAATGGCGAAGGGCGTCAGTAATATGGTAATGGCGGCGCTGGTTAAGGTCAAGTCGTAGAGGTATTTGGACATAACCCCGGTGCCCAGGGCGGCGACTGCTAATACAAAGCTAAACTCCCCTATCTGAAACATCCCGGCACCGACGTAGAGCGTGGTCTTGGCACTGTAGCCAAAGAGCCAGGGGATAAGGGAGCAGATGATGAACTTACCCCCGATAATCGCAACCACCACGACACTAACTGCCCACAGATTATCTACCATGAAGCGGGGATCGATGAGCATGCCCAGGGAAACAAAGAAGAGGGTGGCAAAGATGTCGCGCAAGGGAATCATATCGGCGAGGGCCTGATGGGCATACTCGGACTCGCTTATCAACAGCCCGGCCACGAAAGCACCCAGTGCCAGCGACATCCCGAAGTAGTCGCTGGTAAAGGCCACCGCCAGGCACAGGCCAAACACCGCCAGCAGGAAAAGCTCCCTGGAGCGCAGCCCGGCCACCCGCCGCATAACGCGGGGCAGGACCCACAAACCGAGAATAAGCATCGCCCCCAGGAAAAGCACCGCTTTAAGCGCTGCTATACCCAGTGCGGCCATGAGACCCGGCTCCCCCATGACAGGAAGGACCACCATCATCGGTATCACCGCCAGGTCCTGCACCAGCAGAATGCCAATCATGACGCGACCGTGAGCAGTATCCAGCTCACCCCGCTCCATGAGGAGCTTCAGCACGATCATGGTGCTGGAAAGGGCAATGAGAAAGCCAAAGAGGACCGCCTCCTCCAGCGGCCAGTGAAGCAACACGCCTATAACTAAACCCAGTGCCGTGGTGAGGAGGATCTGAACTCCACCACCTACGATGGCGACCTTGCCCATCTTCCTTAGCGTTTTAAGGGAGAACTCCAGACCCAGGGTGAAAAGGAGGAGAACAACCCCGATTTCCGCCAGGGTCCTGATCTGCTCTACTTCACCAACCAAACCGAATCCATAGGGACCAACCAGAATGCCACCGACAAGATAGCCCAGGATTACCGGCAACCCGAGGCGACGGGCAATCATCCCCCCGATAAAGGCAGCAACCAGAACTATGACCAGGACAATCAGATCGAGATTTTCCACACTCTCTCCTTTGGAAAGCGTGATTAGCTATTCTAACACAGGATAAGGCAGCAGACCAATCATTGACAATAGACCTGCTCCCTCTGTAAACTTACTCTATTACTAGGATAGAGGTTACTATTGGCAGGGACTGAGGAGATACGCCAGCAAATTGCTGATGCCCTGAAGGGGCAGGACTCCGACTATATTGAGGTTCGCATCGAGGAGAGGGAGGCGAGCCGCATTCAGTACCGGGGTAGGGAGCTGGAGGATATTGGCCGCAGCACCAGCCTGGGGGGGAATGCGCGCGCCCTGGTGAAGGGAGGGTGGGGCTTTGTCAGCTTCAATGAGCTGAGCGGACTGCGGGAAAAGGTGGCGCTGGCGGTGAAGCAGGCCAGGTTGGTGGGGAGGGGAAGGGCACGGGAGTTCGAAAAAGGGGAGGAGAGCAAGCTTAGCCCGGTGGCGCCAGTGGTGGATATGGTAGCGCCACAGATAAAAAAGGACCCAGGAGCCGTCCCACTGGCTCGGAAGAAAGGCCTCCTCGATGAGTATAACGAGATCATCTGGGCCACTCCCCAGATTCAGACCTCTGTGATCGCCTATGGGGATAGCAGGGGATCGGTCATCTTCGCCAATTCGGAGGGCAGCTATATCGAGCAGACAAAGGTAGACCTCAGCGTGCGCCTGATGGTTATCGCCCGGCAGGATGGCGATGTGCAGCAGGTAGCGCTCAGCATGGGCTCAAGCGGCGACTTTGGCGCTGTGGAAGGGCTTCATCAAGAGGTAAAGGAAGCGGCCCAGCGCGCCGTAGCGCTGCTCTCCGCGCCCCAGTTCAAGGGAGGGGAATATACTGTGGTGCTGGACCCGGTACTTGCCGGGGTTTTCGCCCATGAGGCCTTCGGGCACCTCTCCGAATCAGATTTCGTCTATGAAAACGACCGCCTGAAGGATATCATGGTTTTGGGCAGAAGGTTCGGGGGTAAGCACCTCAATATCGTCGATGGCGCACTGATCCCTGGGCTCCGGGGCAGCTACAAATATGACGATGAGGGTGTGCCTGCCACCAGAACCTATCTTATTAAGGAGGGGGTACTGGTAGGGCGGCTTCATTCTCGGCAAACGGCAGCTAAGATGGGCGAAGAACCCACCGGGAATGCCCGGGCGTTAAATTATCGCCACCCCCCCATTGTTCGCATGACCAACACCCTCATCGAGCCCCAGAACGTCTCCTTTGAGGATATGATCGCTGACATCAAAGAAGGGGTCTATGTGAAGAACTGGTATGGCGGGATGACCAGCATGGAGATGTTCACCTTCTCCGCCGGCGAGGCCTACATGATAAGAAACGGCAGGGTGGAGGAGCTACTACGACCGGTGGTGCTCACCGGCAATGTATTCACCACCCTGGAGAACATCGATGTCATCGGTAATGACCTGGAGATGAACCAGGGAGGCGGCTGCGGCAAGGGGGCACAATCCCCGCTCCCGGTCTCCAACGGCAGCCCCCACATCCGGATTCAGAAGTGCCTGGTGGGAGGAAGGTAATTCAACGCTTTTTCCAGAGGATTTGAGAGAAGCTGAAGATAGTCAAACTTCGATTACCGATTAAGCTAGGAACTTGGAGGAAGCATAATGGCGAGAACGCACGAGAGAGAGATTATCAAGAAGCTTCTATAGGAGGCTAATCATGTTGAAATATACTGTTATCATTGTGCCCGAGGAGGAGGGCGGATATTCTGTGGAAGTACCCGCTCTCGCCGGGTGCTACACTCAAGGAGAGACCAGAGAAGAGGCGATAGCTATGGCCAAGGAGGCTATCGAGC
>SOIC01000006.1 GCA_004377275.1 Dehalococcoidia bacterium | reverse complement strand
ATCGGGGCAAGCGGGGCCCGTGAGGTCTACGAGATATATAAGCAGATTCAGGGGAAGGTCGAGGAGCCCTCTCGCCAGATAAAGAACATAGAAATAGGACTGGCCCATAATCAAGGGGGGCATCCGGGAAGATTTGTTCCTGGAATTGCAATCATCGGCGCCCCTTAATATCTTTTATAGAATCCAATAGGAGGTGAACCATGAAAAAGGTTAGAGTAGGATCTGGCTCATCGGGTTGGCCCGACTTTAAGGACGGCGCCCTGGACGTGGCGCAGAATGGGGATATCGATTATATCTCCTTCGACCACCTGGCTGAGCTCACTATGGCCATCCTGCAGAGCCAGTACGCCAAGGACCAGATGCGCGGCTACATCCCCGAGGTCATCCCCCTGATGAGAGGGCTGCTGCCTATCTGGAAGGAGAAGGACAAGCACTTCAAGATGTGCAACAATGGCGGCGGAGCTAACCCTCCGGAGTGCGCCAACCAGGTTCTCAAGATCGCTCAGGATCTGAACCTGGGCGGCTTCAAGATCGGGGTGATCACCGGCGACACCATACCCCTGAGCCGAGTAGATGAACTGCGAAAAGAGGGATGGAAGTTTAAGAACATGGACACCGGCGAGGAGGACATCGGCAGTGTGCGGGACAGGCTGCTCGCTGCCTATGCATATACCGGCGCCGATGAGATCATCGAGGCCTACGAACAGGGTGCCGACCTGGTGATCGGCGGACGGCTGTCCGACAATTCCCTCTATTGCGGCAATTTCATGTACCCACTGGGCTGGAAGTTCACCGATGAGTACTGGGACCGCATCGGCTCCGCAGTGTGCGTCGGACACCTCCTTGAGTGCAGCAGCTGGAGCGCCGGTACCTGTTCCAATCTGTGGGAGGAGATCGACTACCCCAAGGGTAATCCCGGCTTCCCCATCGCCGAGATGGATGAGAACGGCGATTGCATAGTAAGCAAGACCGAAACATCGGGCGGCGCCATCAGGGTGCAAACGCTCAAGGAACACCTGGTATATGAGGTCCACGACCCCGAGAACTATCTTATGCCCGACGGTATCGCCGACCTCACCCAGATAAAGCTGGAGCAGGTGGGCAAAGACGCGGTGAAGATAAGCAGGTACGGCGATAAGCCACGAGGGAAACCACGACCGGAGAACCTTAAGTTCTGCCTCGCCTACAACGATGGCTTCATCGCTGAGGAGATCACGGTAGTCTGCGGCCCTAAGGTCTTCCAACAGGCGGAAAAGGCTCATGAATTCGTCAAGAGAAGGCTGGATTACCTCGGCCTGAAGCCCAGGGAGATGCTGTGGTCACTTATCGGCTGGGACTCCCTCTGCGGCCCAACTGTAGGCTCGCCCCCACCGGATTACGACCCGCCAGAGCTGGGGATCAGAATAGCATTCAAGTGTGACACCGAGGCGGAAGCGCGGGCGTGCCGTACTGAGTGCGGCCACCTTTGCTGGGCATCGCTTGGCGTGGGCGCCGGTTTCACCCAACCCCCCCGAATCAGGCCGGTATTCGCCCTGTGGCCTACCTTGATACCCAGAGAGGCCGTTCCTCTATCGCTGGAGATAAAGGAGACTAAGTGATGGCGAAGAAAAGGATTAAGCTAATCGATATCTGCTATTACCGCTCCGGGGATAAGGGCGATATCTCTAATATCGGCTTAATGGCCAAGACTGAGAAAGCCTACGAGATCATAAAAAGGGAAGTCACCCCAGAGCGGATCAAGTCGCACTTCAAGGGTTGGGTCAAGGGAGACGTGATCATATACCCGATGGACAATCTTCAATCGCTGGAGATCATGTTGTATAAGGCGCTGGGGGGCGGGGCCACCAAGACCCTGCGCATCGACCAGACCGGCAAGGCCATGGGCAATGCCCTGGTGAAGATGGAAATAGAGGTGGACGAGAGCGAACTCTAGAGCCACCAGCCCCGAGGAAAGGAGTGGATTTATGCCTCTTGAAGGGCCGGATGTCCTTCTATATGAGAAGAAGGATCATATTGTAACTATTACTATCAACCGTCCGGAGCGGATGAACGCCCTCACCCTTGAGCTATACGACCGCCTGGACCAGGCGTGGGAGCAGTTCAATGAGGACGATGATGCCTTCGTCGCCATCTGGACCGCGGCTGGCGACCGCTCCTTCTGCGTCGGGATGGATCTCAAAGAGCAGGCAGAGCGGGTAGCCAAGGATCCCTCTTTTGACATCGTAAAGCTGAAGCCCGGGGTGCTTGACGGCACCGTAGGTACCCCCTACGGGCACAATGTGACCAAGCCGATTGTTGGCGCCATCAATGGGGTGGCCACCGCCGCCGGCTTCCAGTTCACCATGATGTGCGACCTGAGGGTTGCCGCTGACCACGCCCGGTTTGGGGTGGGCGAGGTCAAGGTGGGACGCGGTACGCCCTGGGCAGTCCCCGTGCTGTGGCAGATGCCGCTGCCGACGGCCTTCGAGGTTCTCCTGATGGGCGACCTGGTACCGGCGCAGCGGCTTTATGACGTCGGCTGGATCAATAGGGTTGTCCCACTGGAGCAGCTCATGCCCATGGCGATGCAGCTGGCCACTGTCCTCGCCGAAAATGCCCCGCTCTCGGTGAGAGCAGCAAAAGAGGCGCTCTACAAAGCCATGGATGTTGGTCGGCGAGCGGGGCTGGAGGCGGCCAAGCTCATCTATGAGAAGGTCTATGCCAGTGAAGATGCTGTGGAAGGCCCGAAGGCCTTTGCCGAGAAGAGAAAACCTGTCTGGAAGGGCAGATAAAATATCGCTTTTCTCCCCTTTTCAACCTCTCCAAATTTTCGGAAAAGGACAAAATAGGAATGTTATCGAAAACGGGCGTACTTCCTTTAAATACTCGTCTTTAAGCCATATACTTTAACCAAGAAATGGTTCGGAAGAGGGCGAAAAAAGGAGGATAGATGGATTTTGGTTTCACCCAGGAACAGGAAATGTGGCGCACTATGCTGCAGGACTTCACCGAGAAGGAGGCAGGCAGGGAATATACCCGCGATTGTGACCTGGAGAAGCGGTTCCCGCAGGAGCTGTGGGATGCCGGTGTGAAGCAGGGTTTCCTGGGCCTACTGATCCCGGAGGAATACGGCGGGATGGGCAGCGATGCCATCATGTACGCCATATTCATGGAGTGCCTGGCCAAGTATAGCTACGAGATGGCATCCGTATTCAGCGTGCCCATGTTCTGCGCCATGAACATCGTGGAACACGGCACTGACCAGCAGAAAGAGCGCTATCTGCCCCCGTTCATTAAAGGGGAACAGCGGTTCTCCATCGCCATAACCGAGCCTGAAGCCGGCTCGGATGCTTCCGCCGTCGCCTGCATGGCCGAGGATAAAGGGGATCACTTCCTGCTCAACGGACAAAAGCAGTTCTCCACCGCAGCTCACCTTCCCGGCAACATCATAATGATGGCGGTGAGAACCGACAAGGACGTAGTCCCCGCCCGTAATGGGATCAGCGTGCTGTTAGTCCCCAACGACGCCCCGGGGATCGAGGTCAAGCGCCTGCCCCTCATCGTCAGGCGGGCGGTAGGTACTTGCTCAATATTCTGCGGAGACGCCAAGATCCCCAAGGAGAACCTCATCGGAGAGCTCAACGGCGGGTGGAGGGTCCTCATCGGACACCTAGAGCTGGAGCGGCTGGCCGGGTCAGCACCCAATGTAGGGGAGGCCCAATGCTGCCTGGATGACGCTGTAGAATATGCCAAGACGCGGGTCCAGTTCGGCAGGCCCATCGGTAAGCAACAGGGCATCAGCCATATGCTAGCCGACCTGCAGGCACAGCTGGATGCCGTGCGCCTGCTAGTCTACCGGTCGGCATGGATGATCACCCAGAAGATTCCCTGCCGCAGAGAGGTATCCATGGCCAAACTGCTTGCCGGCGAGGTCTTCTACGCTATCGCCACCGCCGCGATGCAGACCTTCGGGGGTTATGCCTTCCTACCGGAGTCCGATGTAGAGCGCCACTGGCGGATGGCAAAACTGTTCACCATCGGTGGAGGGACCTCCCAGATCCAGCGGCTGATCATCGCCCGCGAGATGGGGCTATAGAATCCTCACAAGCATTCCGAAAGTTTCGAAAGGTTCGAAAAGTCCCGATAACGGGTAATATAAGGCATACCTCATAATGAAAGGCATGCCTTATATGCGTTAGTTGCCACATGTATTTAACTGGGATACTTGTTGGACCATCTCTGCCAGGCATATGGTCTCGATCCTCTCACCAAGTTTGGCCTTTCTCAGAACTTTTTCCAGCGGAGAACGTGTCTCTGGTGAATCAATGAGAGCTACCAGCTCAAATGAACTAGATGTAACTGAGGACGTACATGACCGATATCGGTGCATCAGCAACAAACAAAGGTTTTGAACACAAGTGGCTGATTCTAACGGCGGTAATGCTGGGCACCTTTATGGCGCCCCTCGATGGCAGCATTGTCAACACTGTCCTTCCCGACATTACCAGGTTCTTCAACACCGAGATCTCAATAGCTCAATGGGTGCCGACCGTCTACCTGTTGACCATTAGCTGCCTCATCCTGCTGTATGGCCGACTGGGGGACATGGTCGGTTATAAAAGGATTTTTCTCTACGGCCTGGCTGCCTTCACCGTGGCCTCTATTCTATGCGGTTTCTCGCAGAGCATCTGGATGCTAATCGCATTTAGAGCGCTGCAGGGGCTTGCCGCGGGCATGATGATGGCCGTAGGCTTTGCCATCATTACAGCGGCCTTCCCTCCAACCGAGCGGGGCAAAGCTATGGGCATCTATGCTATTAGCATCGCTGTGGCCCTGGGCCTCGGACCTACCCTTGGCGGTCTAATTGCCGAACACCTGAGCTGGCGCTACGTCTTCTTCGTCAATGTCCCCATCGGGATCGCCGCTGTAGTATGGGGCTACCGCATCATACCCCGTGGCACCACGAATCCAGGACAGCGCCTTGATTTGGCCGGTGCTCTAATGGCCTTTGTCTTTCTGACCACCTTGATCCTCTACGCCAATAGAGGTGAGGACTGGGGATGGCTGTCGCCCGGGTCCATTAGCTTGCTGGTAGTCGCGTTACTCTCCGGCATATCCTTTGTCTGGCAAGAGAGAAGGACGGCACAGCCCATGCTCAACTTAGCACTGTTCCACAATCGCGTATTCAGCTTCGCCAATTTGAGCGCTCTTCTCAGCTTTATGTCATTATATGCGCTGGTCTTCCTGACACCTTTCTACTTAGTCTTCGTACTGCAGTACAGTATACTTAAAGTGGGATTAGTAATGGCTGCTTCGCCCATAGCTACTATGTTTGTAGGGCCTCTAAGCGGTGCACTCTCAGATCGCGTTGGTACCAGGGGCTTAGCCTTCTGTGGCATGTGTATCTGTACCTTAGGCCTATTCTTCATGAGTGGCTTGAATGACACTGCTGACAGCTTTGATATCATCTGGCGTCTAACTATTGTTGGCCTGGGGATGGGTATGTTCCAGAGCCCAAACAACAGCGCCGTCATGGGGAGCGTTCCTCCATGGCACCTCGGTATTTCCTCGGGGATATTGGCCGCTATGCGTAATGTGGGCATGGTGCTGGGAATCGCTGTCGCCGGTGCTGTGCTGTATCATGTGGCTCCTATCGCACTGTCCGGGCAACCGGGTTCCTTTACCGGCGCCGATATTCAGGAGTTTCTGTCAGGCATGCGCTGGGCCTACATAACGGGGGCGGCAATAGCCGGCACCGCTGCCCTAACCTCTCTTGTGGCAGTAAGCCGACGGAAGCAAGCTTAGACCAAAGCCTCGCCCCGGGAAAACCGGCCTGTGATTGAATGATTTCTCCTTTCTTTTACCCTATTTTAACTTACCCCTGTAATTTGTGTCCTTGACGCCCTTCACCCTGGTTTCTGCCCATGATTCCAACCCCATCCTCACGATAAAACACAAATTGAAAACCCTGGTATTATGTGGCAACACGGATGCCCATTCCGCATATGGATGAAGATGGCCACATGGAAAGTTAGGACAGTCACCACGAAAATCAATAATTTTCCTCTCGATACATTCACAAGAAAGCTAGAATCCTATCGGTATCACTGGCATTTATCATTATTTCCCCGGATATCTTTCCACCGATTTTGTTTACTTCCCTCAGATATGTCAATCCAACATTGTTTCCCCCGGAAAAGCAAACGGGCTCCGACACGTGGGAGCCCGTTTATTCGATGGTAGCTGAGGTTTAACCCTCGAGAATCTCCATTGCCTCTTCCCTGTAGGCATCCATTAGATAGGGTATACCGGTAATCTTGGCACATTCTTCGGTCAGGGACATAAGCTCGCGCCGGGTAATTGCGGGCACACTAAAGCATCTTGCACCTGCCATTAACTGCTGCAACCCTACCTTGATCTTTTCACTGTAGCTGTAGATTCCCA
>SOIC01000073.1 GCA_004377275.1 Dehalococcoidia bacterium | reverse complement strand
GGATTTCCTCTGACAGGCAAGCACCCTCAGGGTGTACATCAAGGTGAATATAATAACTTGTCTTCGAAAGCGTGTCAACATTCGCATGGGTCATGTTACGGGAAGTTGGATAAACTGGATTCAGAAGCCTGTAGTATATTGTTGGGCAACAACAGTTCCGTTCGAGAGGCTCTCATCCGGGGTGGTGCCGGGTCACCCGGACTTCACCAGACCCGTGGGGAACGCCAGTTTTTCGGCCATATCGTCCCGGCGGCACTGCGGACAGAGTTCGATAAACTCACCGGCGAGGCCCATCTCGGCCATTATTTCCTTCAGGCGCTCCACGGTCGGTAATGGTAGATAGTAGCGCCCGCAGCGCGGGCAAACCACGGAATTCTTGGTGATACCTTCGCTGATGGCGAGTTGCCTGATATCTTCGACAAATTCTGCATACTTGACACCGGCCGGACACAGCTGGGCACAAACATCACATTCCAGGCAAAACCAGATATTCGAGTCCTTTAAGATGTCTAGCCCCAGCAGCGCCTTTTTGATAATGCCCCGGGCAGAGAACAAGAAGGAGAACCTGTCATAGAACTCGGCCATGGGGCAACTGGCGACGCACTTTCCACACTCAACACAGAGGGATAGTTTCTTTTCGTCGATGATTTTGGCCAGCGGGTCTCCCCCGGCAATAACTTTTCCTTCTTGTTTCATCAGTCGCTGGGCATCTCCTCTAGCTGTTTAAGGGTAAAAACCGGACCATCCAGGCAGACGTACTTACTGCCGATGTTACAGCGTCCACACTTACCGACGCCGCACTTCATCCTTCTCTCCAGAGTGGTGATTATGTGCTCGCTGGAGAATCCCAGTTCGTTCAGGGCCTCAATAACAAATTTAATCATTATTGGCGGTCCGCAGGTAATGCTGATAGTATTCTCCGGGGAAGGATTGATCTCCCTCAGGAATGTCGGCACCAGCCCCACATTCCCCTTCCACTCCTCATCGCCGCGGTCAACGGTGAGATGCAGTCTGGTATTGTCCACCGCCTGCCATTCTTTATACTCGCTGGTGAAGACGAGGTCCTGCGGGCTCCTGGCGCCGTAGATGATATCAATCTTGCCGTACTTTGCTCGATTATCGAAGACGTTGAGGATGACCGAGCGCAACGGTGCCAGCCCAATGCCGCCACCGATGATGAGCAGGTTCTGCCCCTCCATCTCCTCAAGGGGGAAGAAATTCCCGAAGGGGCCGCGAATACCTATTTTATCCAGGGGCTCAAGCTCGTGGAGAGCGTTGGTCAGCTCCCCAACCCTTCTGATGCTGAACTCGATGGCCTCCGGGCGGGTCGGCGAAGAAGTAATTGATATCGGTGCCTCTCCCACGCCGAGCACCGATACCTCGGCGAACTGGCCGGACTTATATTCGAATTTCCCGGTCCCATCCGAACCATCAATAGTCACCCTAAAGGTGGTGACATCTATCGTCTCCGGCCTCATGCTCTGGATGGTCGCCATACGCGGCAGATATATATTCTCACTCATTTCCGGCTTTCCCACTGGTTACATCTTCTATTATTTGGGTAATATCTATGTTGACCGGGCAGTACCTGAGGCACCGGCCACAACCGACACAGGCCAACTCACCATTCCGATCATGGAAGTACTTGAATTTATGGAAGAAACGCTGCTGTACCCTCGCCTTCCGGTTCGGTCTGGGGTTCTCCCCGCTGGCCATCAGGGTGAATTCGGGGAACATGCAGCTGTCCCAGCAGCGGAACCTCTCTCCGCCCTCATCCAGGCTGACATCAGCGATGTCAAAACAGTGACATGTCGGACACAGGTAGGTGCAGATGCCACATCCCAGGCACTTCATGCCGATGCTATCCCAGTAATCGCCTTCATAGAGCGGTGCCATTTTATCGGCGATAGCGCTGACGTCCAGTTTCTTCATCCCGGCAAGCCCGGCTTTCCTAGCTTCTCTGAGCTGTTCCTCATCCCCCCGAAGCTCGGCAAAGAATTCGGCAAACCGGTCAAGCAGGGCTGCCCCTTTCTCAGTGGATGCCTCTACCAGATAGCGGTCGCCAATATCGCTCAACAGTATATCGACATCCTCCCCCGAAGCGGGGTCTATGCCAAAGGTCGGGCAGAAACAGGTCTCGGCGGGGTCGAAACAAGCAAGACCGATGAGAGTCGTCTTCTCCCTCCTGTCCAAGTAATAACTATCCTTGTATTGCCCGTTAAAAACCATATCCATGAGGCGCAGACTGCGCGCATCACAGGGACGGATGCCGAAGATTACCTGCTCACGGTCCGCTTCGGCACCTGGCTCTGTCCTGAACCCCCGGCTGTCATCCCTGGAAAACCGGAAGAGAGTCTCCGTCTGCGGGAAGAAAGCGTTCTTGGGAGACAGCACCGTGTTGATGTAGTCCAGCGTGACCTCGCTGCCCGATTCCACCCGCCGGAAGGAAACGTTATTGTCCCGCACCGGCGCAATCAAATGGTAGTCCTGCGCTAGTTTGTCCAGCAGTTCGGTCAGCCTGTTCTTCTCGATTATTCTACTCTTCGTCTGATCTACCATATCAACCCCTAGAGAAACTCATCAAGGTCACCGAGCTGATACGTTGTCAGTGGTGGCTGCTGCTCAACGTCAATCCCGGCGGTATAGTCAAATAGCTCCAGTAAGTCCTTTTCCACCTTCTTGTTCAGGCTCCTCAGTGGAATATTCATCGGGCATGCCCGCTCGCACTCACCGCAGTCAATACATCTCCCGGCAACGTGGAAGGCACGTACCAGGTGATAAACCAGATTCTCCGAGACATCGTTCGCTTTGCTAATCCAGCGCGGCGCCTTTTTATCAAAGATACATTCCGTGCAGGTACAGACCGGGCAGATATTGCGGCAGGCATAGCAGCGGATACACTGGCTGAACTCCCTGTTCCAGTGGAGCGCCTTCTCTTCTGAAGATAGTGCCTCCTGTTCCTTAATCAGACTGTAATCGTCACCTACCCAGGGCAGGCTGGAGACGGCTTCTCCGAGCAACACATCGTAGACCAGTGGAGTAGGATATTTACAGACTAGGCACTCACCCCGTAGTACCTTCTCCTTATCCACCCGCTGCGTGCCCCCCTTGATAGTAACCAAGAAGGCGTCACCGTCATCCTCCACTGCGACCACCTCACCCGGCGAGATACCCAGCACTTCCAACAGCTTTTCCCTGTCCACAATACCGCTACAGGGGACACCCACGATGAAAACCTTATCCCGGTCGATCTGGTTCTCTTTGAGCAACTCCACCACTGACCGGGAATCGCACCCCTTGACCATGATACCTACCTTCCCCTCAACGTTTTTGAAATCCAGCAAGTATTTGGAGAGGTTATTGGCACAGAGAGGGTTCCAGACCAACCGGGAAGCCGCCTGCCCGCTTTTCAGAAAGCACGGCGTTACATGCAGGCTATCGGAGCCTGTTTCATAGCCGATAAAATGGCCGATGCTGCCATCTTCAAACAGTTTCTTAACGCTGGTCTGTACTTCTTCTGAGGTTGCTTTCATCTCTTGTCTACCCACCTGTTGGGACCCAGCGCCGTTATTTTATCTGTCGTCTCCTTGACCACAGCCGAGAATTTGGCGCCCTCGGCGGCCGATACCCACCTTAGCTGGAACCTTTCCGGCTCGATGCCGATGTAGCTCAGCAATCTCTTGAGGACATGTGCCCGCCTTCGGGTCAAGTAATTGCCCTCTGAATAATGACACTCTCCGGGATGACAGCCGAGTATCATTACTCCGTCAAGACCATTGGCCAGAGCTCTGATTATCAGTTCCGGCGGCACCCGACCGGAGCACATCACCCTTATCACCCGCACGTCCGTTGGCATCTGGAAACGGGAGACGCCGGCCAGGTCGGCACCGGCATAGGCACACCAGTTACAGCAGAAGGCGAGGATTTTCGGTTTAAATTCGGTTTGGACTTCTTTGGTATCCTGCAACTTTATCTCTTTCCGCTCAGGGCATTAACCATGCTCAGTAGCTGCATATCGGTAAAGCCTCTTTGCTGTACCGCCCCATTAGGGCAAGCCGCAGCACAAAGCCCGCAGCCTTTACACAGGGCGGTATTAACCTCGGAGACAATCTTACCTTCAAGCCCTCTTATTTCAGATTCCTTCAGCTCGATAGCATCAAAGGGACATACCAGAGCACAGGTCCCACACCCCTTGCAGATTTTTGGGTCGACTGTAGCTGTTATTGCCTCCACCTTGACCAGGCCCTGCCTCAAAGGAATCACTGCCTCTGAGGCGGCGGCATATCCCTGAGCGATACTCTCCCGAATATCCGCCGGCCACCGACAGGAGCCACCCACATAGATACCATCCATGGCAAATTCAACAGGGCGCAACTTGACATGAGCCTCAAGAAAGAAGCCCCCATCGCCTATCGGCACCTTCAGTATTCTGGAAAGTTCTTCATTATCATCATTGGGAATTAGAGGAGTAGCCAGAACCAGCAGGTCACAGGGAAGCTCCAGCTCCATATCCATTAATTCATCATATACCCTTACCGACTCAACCCTTTCTGCCCCGATAACCTGTGGGAGGTTACTCGGGGTATATCTGATAAACCTGACGCCGGCTTCCTTGACTTCTCTATAGTACTCTTCAAACTCCACGCCATAGGTCATCAGGTCTCTATACAGCACGTAGACCTTGGCTTCCGAGTTAATTTCCTTCATCAAGGCAGCGTTCTTGATGGCAGTCATACAGCATAACCTCGAACAGTAGGGCCGTTCGGGTATCCGTGCCCCCACACAGTTAATCATCACCACATTCTGGAACTCCCCCAGCTTGCCATCCTTCAGCCGCTGCTCCAAGTCAAGCTGAGTAAGCACATTAGCTAATTCCCCGTAGCGATATAGCTCCGGCTTGAGCACCTGAGCGCCAGTGGCCACGATAATCACCCCGGCCTTGAAGCTGACTTCCTTCCCGCCTTCATCCACGCTGATATCGAAATTACCGATATATCCGCTGGCAGCCTTGACCACAGCCGGCATATGGAGCCTTATCTTGGAGTGACCCTCCACTGCCTTAACTATACTCTCGACCAGTTCGCTGGGGTCTTTATTGATAGGGAAAATCCGGTTGAGTTTGAGCAACCGCCCACCAAGTTCTGGCTCTTTCTCTACCAGATGCACCTCAAAACCCTGGTTAGCGAGATTGAGGGCGGCGCTCATTCCGGCAACGCCACCGCCAATGACCATGGCTGCCGGGTAAACGTCAGATTCAAATTCCTCCTGAGCATCCAGCCACCGGGCCTTGGCTACCCCCATCTTTACCAGCTCCTTGGCCTTCTCAGTGGCCTCCCGCCGGTTCTGCATGTGAATCCAAGAACAATGTTCTCTGATGTTGACAAACTCAAACAGGTACGGATTCAGTCCCGCATCTGCGCAGGCATTACGGAACAGCGGCTGGTGGGTTCGGGGGGTACATGAAGCCACCACCACTCGATTGAGGTCATATTCTTTAATGGCATGCTTTATGGAAGAGATACCCTCCTCGGAGCAGGTATACAGGTTAGCCGCGGCATATGCCACATAGGGCAAGCTCTTAGCATACTCTACTACCTGGGGGACATCCACAATCCCTCCGATATTAGTGCCGCAATGGCAGATAAAAACTCCAATACGAGGTGCCGCCATTTAGTCCTTCCTGCTCAAGAATTCTGCCGCCCGGGCCGCGGCCGCCGATGCCTGGACCACCGAATCCGGGATATCCTGTGGTGCCTGGCAGAAGCCACAGGCAAAGATCCCGGGTATTTCCGTGTCTACCGGGTGAAACAATCTATCCGGAATGTCGACAAACTGGTAATCATTCAGGCTTAGGTGCAGCATATCGCTTATATCTTTTGTGCTACCGGACGGAATCAACGCCTGGCAGAGCACGACCATATCTACCTCCATGCTGGTTCTGGTTCTGGCGGTGGTCTCCTCGTACCAGACAATGGGGTTCCCGTTGTCCGGGTTTTCCGTAATCTTACTGGGGCGGCTTCTGATGTAGGTCACCTTATACTCCTGCTCAGCCCGGGCAATATATTCCTGGAACCTTTTGCCTACCGCTCTCATATCTGTATAGAAGATGAAGGCCTTTAAATCAGGATAGTGCTCGTTGGCCAGAATAGCCTCCTTGGTGGCGTGCATACAACAAACACTGGAGCAATACAGCTTATGATGGGTATCCCGCGAACCGACACATTGAATAAAGGCCAGCCTCTTTGGTGTTTTCCCATCGGATGGTCGCTGCAATTGTCCCCCGGAAGGGCCTGAAGCGCTGATCATGCGCTCGTACTGCATGGCCGTGATTACGTTCTTTATCTTGCCGTATCCATACTCCTCCAGCCCCGAGGGGTCATAGAGGTCAAAGCCGGAAGCGAGAATAATGGCGTCAACCTCCGCTTCAATTATTTCATCTTCCTGGTCATAGTTTATCGCCCCGGCCTCGCAGAATTTTTCGCAAGCTCGGCAGGTG
>SOIC01000142.1 GCA_004377275.1 Dehalococcoidia bacterium | reverse complement strand
TCCCCCAACCCTCCGCCTCCCTCCTCCCAGGACTGGAGTGTGCCATCTTCGATGGCGATACCCCGCCAGAGGAGCGGGTCGAAATCAAGCGATCGGCACGGCTGGTGCTCACCAACCCCGATATGCTTCACCTGGGCATTCTGCCCCACCACGAGTCCTGGTCAAGGTTTCTGCGCCAGCTTCGCTATGTAGTAGTGGATGAAGCCCATGTTTATCGGGGCATCTTTGGCTCCCATGTGGCCAATGTGCTGCGCCGGCTGAGGCGTCTCTGCGCCCTCTATGGGGCAAACCCCCAGTTTATCTGCTGCTCGGCCACCATTGCCAACCCCGGTGAGCATATCGAGCGGCTGGTGGGGCTCCCCTTTGAGGTAATCGATGAGGATGGCTCCCCCCACGGAGGAAAGGATTTCGTCTTCTGGAATCCCCCCATCATTGACCGAGCCGGTGCAACCAGGCGCAGCGCCAACACCGAGGCCACCTTGCTGTTCACCGAGCTGGTGAGCGATGGGCGGCGCACCATCACCTTTACCCGGTCGCGAAAGCTCACCGAGCTTATCTATATTTATGCCAGGGATCAATTGGCGAAGGAGAGAGCGGAGCTGGCCCAAAGAATAAAACCTTACCGCGCTGGCTACCTCCCTGACGAGCGACGTCAGATCGAGCGCCAGCTCTTCGAGGGCGAGCTTTTGGGAGTGGTGGCGACCACCGCCCTGGAGCTTGGGGTTGATATTGGCAACCTCGATGCGACAGTGCTCACTGGCTACCCGGGGAGCATTGCCAGCACCTGGCAGCAGGCGGGAAGGAGCGGCCGGGGAAGGGAAAGGTCGCTGAGCTTCCTCATCGCTTTGGATAACCCCCTGGACCAGTATTTCATGCGCCATCCAGAGGCCTTCTTCGGCAAAAGTTACGAACATGTCCTCATCAATCAGGCTAACCCCTATATCCTGAAGCACCATCTCCTATGCGCCGCCTGGGAGCGCCCCCTGGATGATATAGATGGGGAAATTTTTAGCGCAAGCTTCGCCGAGGTAAGGGATGAGCTCCTGGATGATGGGTTGCTCAGAAATCGCCAGGGGAGGTGGTACCCCTCGCCCCGCGTCACCTACCCGGCCAATGAGGTTAACATCCGCTCCGCTTCCTCCGACCGCTACACTGTGGTCGATATCTCGCAGGGGTATGGGGAGCTAGAGACAGTGGAGGCAGCGGTGGCCTTTTTCCAGATCCACCCCGGCGCCATCTACCTTCACCAAGGAGAAGCCTACCTGGTCAGCGAGCTGGACATCTCATCGCGCACTGCCTATGCCCGGCCCATAGACGCCGATTACTATACCCAAACGAAAGACACCACCGACCTATCGATCTCTAGAGTGAATCGGGGGAAGGAGGCAGGAGAGGTGCACGTCCACCTGGGCGAGGTGGCGGTCACCACGACAGTGGTGGGCTTCAGAAAGCGGAGGCAGTTCACCGAGGAGGTTATCGGGGAGGAGCCACTCGACCTACCATCACAGACCTTCCCCACCATCGCCCTCTGGTTCGATATACCGCGGCATGTTATCCCCCAGCTTGCCACAAGGGGGCTTGATCTCGCCGGGGGGCTTCATGCCACCGAACATGCCGCCATCGCCCTCCTACCCTTGTTCGCCCTGTGCGATAGAAACGACATCGGGGGCCTTTCCACACCGGCGCACCCCGACACTGGTAACGCCCAGGTATTTATCTATGATGCCCACCCCGGCGGCATCGGCATTGCCGAGAAGGGCTTCGAACTAATTGAGGAGCTCTGGCAGGCAACGCTTAAAGCGATCTCAGAGTGCCCCTGTGAGAGCGGCTGCCCCAGTTGCATCCAATCGCCCAAGTGTGGCAACAACAACGAGCCCCTGGATAAGAGGGCAGCACAGCTCATCCTCGAAGCCCTGCTGGAACGCAACATCCCCACAACGTGACCACACTAATAAGCTCGCAATGCAAAAGCCCTAACCTTCAGCCATGATATTTGGTATTGGAGAAAGAACAGCCTGATGTAACATATGTGCGAACGAAATTTGCCATTGGCCCAGATTGTGGTAAAATTGTTGGATAAGGTGGCACGAGATGAGTGCGGTAGAGAAAAAGGATAAAAAGTTAAATATCGAGACCATCAAGTGGGGCAAGATCACCTGGCTCAACGTTGAAAAGCCCACCCACGCGGATATGGATTACCTTGCTGAGAATTACCTGTTTAACCTCTTTGACCTGGAGGACTGCCTCTCGAGGATCGAGCGCCCCAAGATCGATGAGTATAAAAACTACCTTTTTTTAGTGCTCCACTTCCCGGTGTTCAACGAAAAGGCGCGGGTGACCACGCCTTGCCAGGTCTCCACCTTTATCGGCGAGGACTACCTGGTTACGGTTCACTCCGGCGAACTCAAGCCGCTATCAAAGCTTTTCGATGATTGCCAGCGGAATGAACGGGCACGAGAGGAGCACATGGCACGCAGCTCGGGCTATCTGCTTTACCGCGTCCTCGACCGGTTAGTGGACTACTGCTTTCCCGTCCTGAACAAGGTTATCGCTAATGTAGAGGCCGCAGAGGACCGGCTTTTCAGCGAGCCCGCCCGGGATACGGTTCAGGAGATCTCCGTCCTCAGGCGCGATATTATGGCCTATCGCCGCATCATTCGCCCCCAGCCTGCTATCCTCAAATCCCTGGAGGTAAGGGAGTACCCCTTCCTCAGGGAGGACCTCGATGTTTACTTCGGTGACATCGGCGACCACGTCAGCAAGATCTCTGAGACGCTGGATGAGTATAAAGAGGTGGTGGAGGGGCTCAATGCCACCAGCGATTCCCTATTCTCTCACCGCACCAATGAAGTGATGAAGATGCTCACCATCCTGGGCACCATTATCCTCCCCATGCTGGTGATCTCAGGTCTCTATGGCATGAACGTATCCCTTCCTTTCGAGGGAAGCCCCTTAGCCTTTCTGTTCATCATTCTGATAACGCTAGGGGTCTCCGGGGGCATGCTGGCCTACTTCCGCTACAAACGATGGATCTGATGAATATTGCGCGACCACGACATGATGGTGAGTATTAGTGGAAACTAGGTTCTCACAGCGCTTCATAGTGGTCGCCGCCATTTTCATTACCTGCCTAATCACCGCGAACATTATTGCTGTCAAACTCATAGCCATCAGCTGGCTCAACCTGCCCGCCGCCATTATCATCTTCCCCTTAAGCTATATCTTCGGCGACATCCTCACTGAGGTCTATGGCTACCGCACTGCCAGAAGGGTTATCTGGCTGGGCTTTTTCTGCAACCTAATCGCGGTCATCGCTATCTGGCTCAGCGGGCTACTACCGCCAGCTTCAGAGTGGGAACATCAGGAGGCTTATGAGACAATCCTGGGTTACGCCCCGAGGTTGCTTGGCGCCTCCCTTATCGCCTATCTCATAGGTGAGTTCGCCAATTCCTTCGTCCTGGCCAAGATGAAGATCAGGACCAGGGGCCGATGGCTCTGGACCAGAACCATCGGCTCCACCATCGTGGGGCAGGGGCTGGATTCCCTGGTGTTCATCACCATCGCCTTCGCCGGGACACAATCCTGGTGGTTCTTAGGCACCATCATCCTGACCCACTGGCTGGTGAAGACGGGCTATGAAACGGTAGCGACCCCCTTCACCTATGCAGTAGTGAACTACTTGAAAAAGAAGGAGGGTATCGACACCTACGACTATGACACCAAATTTAATCCTTTACGGGTTCTCGATTAAGCGTGTTAGCTGTGAGAAAGCTACGCTGATAATTTATGGAGGTATGGGAATATGGAGCTAGAGATCCTTGGCGCTCATAACTGCGAATCTCGGGATGCGAAGCTCACCTCTCTCCTTATCGATCGTATCATCGCCATCGATGCCGGGAGCCTTACTTCAAGCCTCTCCCTTGAGGCGCAGCAAAGGGTAAAGGCTATCCTCATCACCCATCGCCATTTCGATCATATCAGGGACCTGGCCACCTTCGGCATGAATGCCTATATGTCGGGTCCAATCAATATCTACGCTCTGGATAGCGTGCTTGAGGTGATCTCCACCCACCTCTTAAACGAGGTGGTCTATCCAGATTTCCGAAACAAACCCTTCCCCGATAAACCTGCCCTCAAGTTCTGCCCTCTCGAGCCAAATAGGGAGGTGCTCATAGAGGGATATGCTGTTTTGCCCCTTCCGGTGAGTCATAATGTCCCCACGATAGGCTACCAGGTTACCGCTCCAGATAAAAAAAGCATCTTTTACACTAGTGATACCGGTAGGAATCCCTCGTCGCTCTGGGAGGCGGTCTCGCCTGGGCTCCTGGTCACAGAGGTGAGCCTTCCCGATAAGTTCGAGTCTTTCGCCCAAGACTCTGGGCATCTCACCCCGCGACTGCTTAAGCAGGAGCTTTTAGATTTCAAGAGGGTCAGGGGCTACCTGCCCCCAATCGTCACGGTACACATGAGCCCCCACGTGGAGGGTGAGATCAAGGAGGAGGTGGCGCAGGTGGCTGAAGAATTGGCGGCAACGATAACCCTGGGCTATGAGGGGATGAAAATTAGCATCTAGCGAACTGGGTGAAATAGGCGAGAAGGACAAAAAAGCCTGCGAGATTTTAGAGAAGCGACAGAGCTGAAGAGTCATATGTAGGGACGAAAAAGCGAAATGAGAGCGAGCTTTATTGTAGACACCAATGTAGGTAAGCTGGCGCGCTGGCTCAGGATGCTGGGCTATGACACCCTGTTTATCAATAACATCGATGATGAGGAGCTCATCGCCATCGGCTTAAAGGAGAAGAGGGTGCTCCTCACCAAGGACACCCAGATCATGCTGCGGCGGGTGGTCATCAGCGATCGTCTGCAGGCTATTCTCATCCAGAGCGACGACGTCAAGGCGCAATTGCTCCAGGTGGTGAGGGCGATGAAGCTAGATCAAGAGCGAAAATTCACCCTTTGCTTGGAGTGCAATGAGCCGCTTGTCCCTAAAAGAAAGGATGAGGTGCAGGAACTGGTGCCCCCCTATGTCTTCAAGACACAGCCCAATTATTACCAGTGCCCCAGTTGCCAAAGGGTCTACTGGCGAGGTACCCACTGGCAGCGGATGAAGCAGGAAGTGGAGACGCTCATGGGAGCGGAGGAATGAGGAGGGCAGCCTTCGTTTATGAGGAGGCCCAATCGAGGCACGTCCTTAGGAAGGACCATGTGTTCCAACCAAACCGGCTCCAGTTAACCTATGAACTTCTTCAATGTTATGGCGCCTTTGAGGATTCCCTTTTGGTGACACCTAAGATAGCTGAGGAGACCGATCTCCTCTCCTTTCACACCGCGGATTATGTGGAGGCGGTGAAAAGCCTCAGCCGGGGAGAGGAGCGGGAGGATGCTGCCGCCTTTAATTTCAGTGCCGCCGGCGATAATCCCCCTTACGAGGGGATGTATGAGGTTTCCGCGATGGCAGTTGGGGCCTCCCTTCTTGCTGCCACGCTGGTGGCCCGCGGCGAGGTGGATGTAGCCTTCAATATCTCCGGGGGACTGCACCACGCAGCCCCAGACTGCGCCTCCGGCTTTTGTGTGTTCAATGATGCGGTCATCGCCATCCTCTCGCTGGTTAAGCAGGGGCTCAGAATAGCCTATGTGGATATCGATGCCCATCACGGTGATGGGGTGCAACACGCCTTCTACGAGAGCGATCAGGTGCTCACTATCTCCCTCCATGAGTGGGGGAGATACCTCTTCCCCGGCACAGGCGGGGTTGGCGATATAGGCAAAGGTGCGGGCACGGGCTACTCAGTGAACCTCCCCCTCTTTCCCTATACCGACGACCAGACCTATCTCTGGGCCTTCAGAGAGATCGTGCCCCCCCTGGTAGAGAGGTTCAAGCCCGACATGCTGGTCACCCAGCTTGGCTGCGATACCCACTACCTCGACCCACTAACCCATTTCATGCTCACCACGGCGGGATATGCCGAGGCAGTTAAGGAGCTCAGAAGTCTCGCCCCGAAATGGGTCGCCCTGGGAGGCGGTGGCTACGAGATGGGGGTGGTCGCCAGGGCCTGGACGCTGGCCTATGGGGTGATGGCGGAACGCGAGTGGCCCGATGAAATCCCCGCTGAATATCAACAGCGCTACGGCCTGAAGAGGTTGAGGGATGAGGACAAGCTCACTATCGACGGCGCTTCTGGAGAAAGGGAACAGGTGCGCCAGTTCGCCGAGCAGGGGGTAGCAGAGATTAAGCGAACCGTCTTCCCGCTCCTCTCGCTCTGATTGCGCTCTCTAGTGGAATGAGGCTTCAATGATTAGAGAAGCGCTTCTTTATGAAAGGCTAGCAGACGGGAAGGTGAGGTGCAACACCTGCCCCCGCCACTGCCTCCTCGGCGAGGGGAAGAAGGGCTTCTGCTTTACCCGCCAGAACCTGGGGGGCAAGCTATATAGCCTGGTCTATGGCGAGGTAGCCTCCCTATCGATAAACCCCATAGAGAAAAAGCCGGTGTTTCATTTCTA
>SOIC01000170.1 GCA_004377275.1 Dehalococcoidia bacterium | reverse complement strand
CCGGCGATGTGGGCATCGATACCATCTTCCTCAATCTTGCCGATCATCTGGCAACGCGGGGCCCCAATCTAGAGCTTGAAGAGTGGCGCAGGCACGCTCAGAGCATGGCCTATGTCTTGGAGCAGCGCTTCAGTGAGGAGAGCGTCGTTTCACCACCAAAGCTGATCAGCGGTCACGACCTCATCGATATACTGGGGATGAGTCCGGGGCGGGAGCTCGGCCAGCTTCTGGAGGCGGTGCGCGAGGCGCAGGCCGCCGGGGAGATCGCTAACAGGGAGGAAGCGCTCCTTTTCATCAAAAAGCAAATTACAAAGCAAAGTTGACATAATAGGGTAATAAACAAAGAATGAGCAGAAGACAAAAACTAACGCTGGTGAGCATCGCCCTGCTGTTTGCCTTCACCGTATCGACGCTGGTAATAGATAAGATCTGGGGACGCGAAGGGATGTCGCTGGGGCTGGACCTGCAGGGGGGCACACACCTGGTATATGAGGCAGACTTCTCTGAGGTTCAACCTGGCGCTGAGAGCGATGCAATCGAGGTAACCCGGGGGATTATCGAGAAGCGGATCAACCGCTATGGGGTCAGCGAGCCCGTTATCCAGATAATCGGCGACGACCGCATCTCTGTCCAGATACCGGGGGTTACCGCCGAGGAGGCCAAGTCGCTGGTTGGCACGGTAGCGGAGCTGGACTTTCGAGAGCAGAAAGGCGTGGACGCTACCTTGGCAGAAGCAGCGAATGGGGGGGATAATCAGATTACGGTCAACGATGCCGGCGGCTTTGAAGTAGATGACACCTGCGTACTTGGTATCAGTTCGGTTGCAGCCATTGAGAAGGAAAACTGGGAAACGAGGCAGATAACAGCCATCAACGTGTCAACCAACATCCTCACCCTCGACTCCGCGCTGTTTACCGACCATCAGCCTGGCGAGCCGCTAAGTGCCTGGATCCCCTCTACCGGGACAATCGATGGGGGGGAGATACATCTGACTGGAAAGTATCTCCTGCCAAACAGTTACGTTGATGTAGACCCGCAGACTGGCCAGCCCGTAGTGCGCTTTGAATGGAACGAGGATGGGGCCAGGCTCTTCTCCCAGATCACCGGACGGCTCATCGGGGAGCCTCTGGGCATCATTCTCGATAACGAAATAATCTCGGCACCGACAGTCCAATCCCAAATCGGCGCGACTGGCATCATCGAGGGTCTAACCTATGATGAGGCGAGGATACTATCCAGCCAGCTGAACGGCGGAGCGCTGCCCCTACCGCTGGGGCACTGGGAGGGGGACGAGTTTTACCCCGAGCCGGCAGTAATCCAGAGCGTCGATGCCACCCTTGGTGCCGATTCCCTCCGGTGGAGCCTCATCGCCGGGATAATCGGTCTGGCGCTGGTACTGGCGTTCATGATCCTTTACTATCGCCTCCCCGGCGTGCTGGCATGTGCTGCTTTGCTTATTTATGGCGCTATCATGCTCACCATTTTCAAGATGGTTCCCGTTACCCTCACCCTGGCGCACATCGCGGCCTTTATCCTCTCCATAGGGATGGCCATTGATGCCAATATCCTGATCTTCGAGAGGATGAAGGAGGAGCTGAGGTTGGGGAAGACCCTAAGGGCTGCCGTTGAGGCAGGCTTTAACCGCGCCTGGCCGGCGATTCGCGATGGCAATTTCTCCACCCTCATTACCTGCATCATCCTCTTCTGGTTTGGCAGCAGAATCATAGCCGCGCCCCTGGTCATGGGCTTTGCCCTTACCCTGGGCATCGGAGTTGTCATAAGCATGCTCACCGCAATATTGGTTACCAGAAGTTTTCTGCGCACTATTGTATTCACCCCTTTGGCAAGGAGAGGTTCGCTATTTCGATCGTGAGAGACGATAATGATTGATTTTGTGGGCAAGAGAAAATGGTATTTCCGCTTCTCGGGGATCATTATCCTCATCGGGGTCATTTTCCTGCTCTCCGCCGGTCTCCAGAGGGGTATAGAGTTCACCGGCGGCACGATGATGACTATAAGCTTCGAGCAGGAGGTGGCTCAGGGGGATCTCCGCGCGGAGCTGGCAGATCTGGGGCACGATGACGCCATCATTCAGTGGAGCGAGGATGCCGAAGCCTTTATCGTCCGCACAACAGAGCTATCAGACGAAGATGTGGCTGTGATAGAGGATACCCTGACTGAGAGGTTAGGACCGCTTACTATTATAGACATATATGCCGTTTCGGGAAGCATCGCCAGCGAGATCGAGGGGGATGCCGCCATCGCCGTTTCCATAGCTGCCATCGGCATCCTGCTCTACGTTACCTGGGCCTTCCGTAGGGTGATGAAGCCTTTCCATTTCGGGGTTGCCGCCATCGTGGCTTTGGTCCACGATGTACTCATTGTGCTCGGCGTCTTCGCCGTGCTGGGCGTGTTCTTCGATATAGAGATCAACGCCATGTTCATCGTCGGTGTGCTCACCGTAATCGGCTACAGCGTGAATGACACCATCGTGGTCTTCGACCGCATCCGGGAGAATATGATCAAGAGCCCGGGGAGCCCCCTTGAGACCACGGTCAACCACAGCATTATGGAAACGCTGGGGCGTTCCCTTAACACCAGCATAACCACCCTGTTTGTCCTGCTGGCTTTGCTCCTCTTGGGCGGGGCAACCATCCATAACTTCGTCCTGGTCCTCATAATCGGAGTGATCACCGGCACCTACAGCTCCATCTGCATTGCCAGCCAGCTGCTTGTCGTGTGGGAAAGCGGGACCTTTAGCAGGTTTTTCCGGCGCGTAATCCCCAAGCGCGCACCCGCCGGGGGGTGATACATGTTCCACACCAAAACCGGCGCCGCTGGGCTTTCTATTGGCACCGTTGCTTTGCTGAGCCTGCTTAAGATAGCAGTAGGCATAATTAGTGGCAGCGTTAGCATCATTGCTCAGGCTATAGACAGCCTGCTTGACCTTTTCGCCTCATTAGTCACCTTCTTCAGCCTGCGATTCGCAGGCAAGCCAGCCGATAGGGAGCATCCCTTTGGCCATGGGAAGGCGGAGAGTATCAGCGGTGTGGTGCAGGGTGGGCTGATCTTTGCTGCTGCCGCCTTCATCTTCTACCAAGCGGTAACCAGAATCGTAGTGGGAGCGGACATTGAGTATGTGACCGCAGGGATCGTGGTGATGGCGGTCTGCATAGTGGTCAGCATCATCGTTTCCCGCCACCTGCTCCGGGTAGCCAGAAAAACAGACTCGGCAGCGCTGGAGGCAAACGCTCGAAATTTAGCCACCGATGTCTACACCGCGTTAGGGGTTTTAGCCGGGTTGGTGGCAGTGCGCATAAGCGGGCTCAATATTCTCGATCCCATCATTGCTATCGGTGTGGCTCTATTTATACTGAAAACGGCATATGACGTGGTAAGGAAATCATTCCCCCACCTCATCGATGTCAAGCTGCCCGAGGATGAGGAGGCGCTGATAGAATCCACCATGAGAGAGCATATGGGGGAGCTGGTGGGCTTTCACAGTCTGCGCACCCGAAAGGCGGGAAGCGAGCGCTACATTGAGCTACACATGATAATGGCCAGAGATGCCAGCGTAGAGAGGGCACACAATCTATGTGACCACCTGGAGGAGGACATCAAGTCGAAGCTTCCCAATGCCTGCGTGACGATCCATGTCGAACCATGCGATAGGGAGTGCGATAGTTGCCCCGATAACTGCCCCCTGGACCAGAGAACGCCAGGGCCCTAGGCCAGTCCGTGAGTACCCTTTACCGCCTGAAGAAGTGCCTCAATATCCGGTGCCCCGCTTGCCCGTGTAGGCTCGCCTAGGGGGTCAACGATATCGGGGTTGCCGAGGAGCACATCCAGGGTTGCCCTTATCGATGATGCCAGCGCATCGAGGTTGTAGCCCCCCTCCAGAGTGAATACGAGCCGCTCATCGCAGAGCTCATCGGCCAGCCCTTTCAGTATGCGCCCCACCTGGGCGAATCCGGTGACGGTTAACTGCATCAGCGATATCTGGTCGCGCCAGTGTGTGTCATAGCCTGCGGAGACCAGGATGAGCTGAGGCCGAAAGCGCCTCGCTACCGGTACGAGCACCTCATCATACACCCGCAGGTATTCCTCATCGCCACACCAGGCAGGCAGGGGAACATTCACCGTGGCCCCCTCACCATTCCCTTCCCCGGTCTCCTCGACACGACCGCTCCCGGGGTAAAAGGGGTACTGGTGGGTGGAAAAGTAGAGGACATGGGGATCACTGTAAAAGGCGTCCTGGGTCCCGTTGCCATGGTGGACATCATAGTCAGCGATCAGGATGCGCTCCAGCCGATGCTTGTCCATAGCATGCCTGGCAGCGATGGCGACGTTGTTGAACAGGCAGAACCCCATAGCCTCCCAGCGCACGGCGTGATGCCCCGGGGGCCTGACCAGGGCGAAGGCGCTCTTTACCTTCCCCGCCATCACCGCATCAACCGCCTCGATGAGGCCACCGGCGGCGTAAAGTGCCGCATTGTAGGAGGCGGGGGAGACCACGGTATCGGGATCGAGCGCACCGCCGCCCCCCTGGGCGAAGGACTCCACATAAGAGATGTAGCCGGGGGAGTGCACCTTGGAGAGTTCTTCAATAGTAGCGGCACGGGGGCTAATCCGGACAAGCTGCTTCATAATCCCGGTCTGCTCCAGGTGCTCCACGGTCTTTGCCAGCCGTGACGCGACCTCCACATGGGGCCCGGTATCGTGCTCCAGGTAGATAGGGTCATATACCAATCCTACGCTCACAACCCCCTCCTTTTTTTCGGCCTCGATGCTACGTTATAGAGTGCTAAACTCTACCGTTCAGGCAATTGCTGCTTTCTCGCCATCGACGCGGCGTTTTTCGCTTAAAAACCTTTGGTGTTAAACAATGATATCAGACCCTGCCCCACCAGGCAATTGCGGATGATGTCGCTTATATAGATAGGTGATACATTCTCCTCATTACTAGGGTTCCTTTCACTTGTCATTGCGAGCGCAGCGCGGCAATCACCACGTCTCATGACAGAACACCACTTAGATTGCCACGTCGCTCCGCTCCTCGCAATGACCTTTGTGTTGCAAGCCGACAGCCATACCTCTGTCATTCTGAGCCGAAGCCCTGAGCGAAGCGAAAGGGTAGCGAAGAATCCCATTGCCAGCCTTATGTGAGGCAATTCAATCATTTCCCACCCACCCGCCCTGTAATGTTTTTCTGCCCCGACAAGTCGGGGATACTCCCGCCCCCGATCATATCGGGGGACTTCCCTTTAAAT
This sequence comes from Dehalococcoidia bacterium, assembly GCA_004377275.1. Taxonomy (GTDB): domain Bacteria; phylum Chloroflexota; class Dehalococcoidia; order E44-bin15; family E44-bin15; genus E29-bin15. The sequence goes on along the minus strand of SOIC01000170.1, from coordinate 1,246 downwards.
GTCCACCCCTCTACCACTCCCGGTATTGGTTCGTCGCTGAGGCTCCTCGCAATGACAGGTAAAAGCAGGCGAGCGGTGACGTGTCGTTAATGTACTGGACGAGTACAGCGGATTGCCGCAATGAGGTCGCTATGCTATACTCCTGATGCCAATAGGAGGAGAATATGCCCGAAGAGAAAGAGATCCCCGAAGTTTACTCCGACCAGTTCATGATCAGCGGAGGGCCCTATGGGGTGTTGATGAACCTCAATAAAAGCCCTGTTGAACCCGGCCCGGGAAAGGTGCCTTCAACGGTGGCGCGGGTGTGGATGAGTTACGAGCATGCCAAGATGGTGGCCTTCATGCTTTGCCGCCATATCAAAAAGATGGAGAGCGATGGAGGGATCTCGTTCCCTGTCCCCTCAAAGGTCCTTTCCAGTCTTGGCATTGGGTTGGAAGATTGGGAGGCATTCTGGAAGTCGCCCCCTGAATTTCGGGGGTAGCAGCTTTTTCGTAATATAAAGATGTGTTATCTTCCCACCCTCAACTCGGGGAGAGGCGCATTTTAATAAAAAATCCTTTGAGAAAGGGCGAAAGAGGCGAAAATGCCCCTAGACCTCAGCCAGGTGGCCGCCCAGATCGAAGGGCTGGCAGCGAAGCTCAAGTCGGAGGAAAAGGAGAGGGGGGAACGCCTGGAGCGCGCCCTCGAGCTCCTTCACGCCGCCGATGTCGCTTCCCTGAAGCGGAAGATTGCCTCAAGCAAGACCTCCTGGCTGGTTGCCGGCCTAATCGATGGTCTGGCGCAGCACTATGAAGCGCCACCCTGCCCCTCAGAATTCACCGTCCTCGCCACCGATGGCTCCCATATCGATGTTGACCGCCACAGCTCGGTGAGATGCTACCTAATTAATATCGGCAGCGCAGTCCTCCACTACGGGGAAAACCCAGATGCCCTGCTTTCCAGCGAGCCCTCTCTCTTCTTCGGCGATGACCTGGTGCTCACCGACCACGCTGGCAGGGAGGAGCTTATCGAAGGAGCGCTTTTGGGGGTGAAGCGAAGCGTCGAGGAGTGTCAGGCGCTGGCAAGAATCACCCAGGAACTCCCAGGTGAGCGGCCGACCCTCGCTCTCATCGATGGCTCGCTGATCCTGTGGGGGCTGGCGGGAAGGGATTTCGAGGAGGCCAAGAGCTACATCAGGGAGGAGCTACTTGACCGGCAATACATGGGAGCCTTCGACATAATGAAGCGCCGCGTCGAGGGCGAAAA
>SOIC01000125.1 GCA_004377275.1 Dehalococcoidia bacterium | reverse complement strand
ACATAAGCTGGTCCGGGTGGTAGAGCCATTTTAAGGCCAGGCGATTTCTCTCGCATGTGAACCCCCGGCTAAGGGGGTGTTCCCGGTTAGGCTCAATATTCACTATCTTGCCGTCTTTAACGTGAACCAGCATGCCGCAGTTGGATGTACAGAAGGTGCACACTGTCTTCTTGATTTCCCGCTGCTTGGCCATATTGCTTCCCCTCTCACCTCTCCAGCTTGAACTCCCATTGACAGCATATATCTTCATTACCACTTCTGGGTGGTATTTTCAAGGCTACAACTTCTATAGACGGATTGAAATAATGAGCTATCTTAGCCATGAGCCTGGGTTCAAGCTCCTGGCATATAAGCCCCTCCCGCCCCTTACCTTCTTTCTCCAGAGCTAGCAGCGTAGGACAGTTGCGGTAGGTAACAATAGCCTCGTCATTATTCCTTACGTCGATATCACAGGCATAGGTTAATGTCCACGGGCTGGCCTGGAGAGCCTTCATGACGGTCACCACATCATCCCCATGGATATTCAACAGGCTGCTCAACATCTTCATTTCATATGTAACAAGTCTTTCCCATACCTTAATATCGCAATCCAGCGCCTCGTCGTTTCCCCATTTCTCCATCACGCTGAGGTACCAGTGCCCATCTATTCTGCGCATATATTCAGCGGTAGCTTTCATAAGTTTAGCTAGGGTTTCCTGAGCCAATTTACCATGGCTAAAAGTGGGATCGAAAGCACCGCTATAGTCGGCCATCAATACTTTCATCTATTCCTCTCCACTTTCAGTTCCCACTGGCAACAAATCTCGCTATTAGGTTCTCGTGGAGGTAATTTAAGCGGTGTAACGATCATATTCGGATTGAAATAATGGGCCTTCAGCTCCATGAGTCTCACTTCCAATTTATTGCATATGAGCATCTCTCTCCCTGACCCATCCCTTTCCAGCGCAAGCAGGGTGGGACAATTTATGAAGCTGATTATGGCATGGTCATTGTTTATTAGATCCACATTGAATTTGTAGCTCGATGACCACGGGTTAGCTTGCAAAGCCTTAATCAACGTCACCACATCATCGCCGTGAATGTTCAGCAAATTAGACGTTGTCTTCATCGTATAAGCCTCAAGCTTCTCCCAGACTATTGCATCACAGGCAAAGGCTGCATCATTACCACATTCCTGCATCACTGCTAAATACCACTGTCCATCTATCCTGCGAACGTATTCCGCATGTGAACGAATGAGTTTAAGCAATGTTTCCTTAGTAAATCTATCATAGCTGAAATCGGGATCGAACGGACCGCTGTAATCTACTAGTTCTGCCATATTACTCCTCATTACATCATTAGCGTATCAACACCGAGTGATTATATCATATTACCGCTCAAAGCTTAACGGGCTAAATGGACTGTATATTGACGTATCAACTCCTGCTTGCTATTATTGCTATTGATGTCGTCAAATGCGTAGATGGAAGCTACCTGTTATATCTCCAACTAGTGTGAGGCATCTCAATATAGAAGGGGCGAGGGAACGGTGTACTGTCCAGTATGTAAAGTGCCGATTATTGTGGTTGAACACGAGAAAATCGAGCTCGACTACTGTACCACATGCCTCGGCGTCTGGTTCGATGCGGGAGAGCTGGCACTCCTGCTTGAATCGATGGACCTGGATGTGGGCGAGTTCAACGTATCGGATATATTGACCCTGCCCGAAAAGAGGATAGCAGAGAAAAAACGCAGGTGCCCCGTCTGCGGAAAGAAAATGCGAAAAGCCGCTATCGGCCACGACCCGGAAGTGGTTATAGATGTCTGTCCCCGGGGAGAGGGCGTGTGGTTCGATGGGGGCGAGGTGGGTCAGGTAATAACACAGCGCTTGGATAAATCATCCGCGGAATCAGGTGCACCGGATCGGGTTGTCAACTTCCTAGGGGAGGTTTTCCAGGCCAGGGAATAGCTCAAATCTAATTTTGGAGGTGTAATGATGATTGCAGTTTACATTATCATCGGGGTGGTTGTCGTCTTGGGGATCATATTCTTCGGGGTCTACAACTCGCTGGTGAGGCTGCGGAACCAGGTGCGAAACTCCTGGTCTCAGATCGATGTCCAGTTGAAAAGGCGGCACGACCTGATACCCAACCTGATTGAGACCGTCAAGGGCTATATGAAACATGAGCGGGAGACCCTGGAGGCGGTAACCAAAGCCAGGACATCGGCGGTGGAGGCCAGCGGCAAAGGTGTGGGCCAGCAGGCCAAGGCCGAGGGCGAACTGAGCGGGATGCTCACCCGCTTCTTCGCCGTCGCCGAGAACTACCCCGACCTTAAGGCGAACCAGAACTTCCTCGCCCTACAGGAAGAGCTCACCACCACTGAGAACAAGATAAGCTTTGCTCGGCAGTTCTATAACGATGGGGTTATGCACCTGAACAACAAGGTCCAGATGTTTCCCTCCAATATGGTAGCTGGCATGACCGGTTTCAAGGTCGGGGAGTTCTTTGAGTTGGAAGCGCCGGCAGAGCGAGAGGTTCCCAAGGTAAGCTTTACCTGATACCGGTGGTCGATGATTGCTCATTCGCGTTTAACGGGGTTAAGAAAACGGGTCAGTTGTGTGGGAACAGATTAGGTCGAACAAGATAAAATCCGTTTGGCTGGTAGCAGGCATGGGAGCCCTGCTGCTAGGCATGGGTTACTTAATCGGGGAAGTATTTTTTGATAGCGGCATAGCTGGCATTATCCTGGCCTCTATCATATGGTTGATAATGAACCTGGTCGCCTTTTTCCAGGGCGATAATGTATTCCTCTCCATCTCAAAGGCAAAGAAGCTCGAGCGTAGTGACCACCCCCGGCTGTTTAATATTGTGGAGGAGATGAAGATCGCATCCGGGCTTCCCAAGATGCCCGATATATATATCATCGATGACCCTGCCCCTAATGCCTTTGCTACCGGAAGAGACCCCAATAAAGCCGCCATAGCCGTTACCTCGGGACTGTTACAGAGGCTTAACCGCGATGAACTCCAGGGCGTGATCGCGCACGAGATAGGGCACATAAAGAACCGCGATGTCCTTCTCATGGTTATAAGCGGCATCATGATGGGGGCTATAGTACTGCTGGCCGACCTGGCGCTGTTGTACCTGATATTCGGAGGTGCCCGCGGGGGGCGCAGGGGCCCCTCGGGTGGTGGTGGGCAGGGGCAGATGATCATCCTTATAGTCGGTATAGTGTTCATCATACTCGCCCCAATCTTCGCCAGGCTGATCTACTTCGCCATGTCCCGCAGGCGAGAATACCTTGCCGATGCATCCTCAGCCCTTTATACCAGATATCCCGAGGGGCTGGCTTCAGCACTGGAAAAGATATCATCATCCACTAAAGTGCTCTCATCCGCTAAACGTGCTACCGCTCCGATGTATATAATCAACCCTCTTCATAAGCCAGGGATCAAGGCCCGTGACCTCAGCAGCACCCATCCGCCCACATCCGAGAGGATCAGGATACTGAGGAGCATGGGAAATAGCGCCTCATTTGCCGACTATGACCGGGTATTCCGCCAGGTTCATAAGGGGGGAGGGGGAGTTATCCCCCAATCTACACTGGCAGGAGCCGCCGGTCTGGTGGAGGCACGAGGAGAGTCGGTTGAAGAAAAGAAGCCTGAAAAGATAGAAAAGCTAGAGCGGGCAAGAGAGGTCTCTGACCTTCTTGAGAAACTAAACCGGTATACCGCTCTTGCCTGTAACTGTGGAGCAAAATTCAGGATTCCCCCCGATTTTAAGGGCAGCAGCATCAGGTGTCCCCGTTGCGGGACAATCAATCCCATCCCTGGCAGGTAAAACTCCTGCTATAAATCTACCCCGGTTTACGGTATCCGACGGTCTAATGTTCATTGGACTCCACCAAAAGGGGTACGAAGGCTATACACATGGCAAAACCGGGCCTTCTCAGGGTCAGGCGTAGCAAACAAGTAGCTAAGGCGTTAAGTGCCGAAGAGTCCTAACCTATCTAGACGCCAAGCCAAGCTCACCGTCTATTACACTAAACCAAGGCTGCTGTGTAGTATAATACAATCAATTGGGCGAACCTTATAGAGAAGGCATGTTAAAGATGTAAGTTTCGCTTTTACACGAATTAATGAATATAACCGCGAGGAGGTAGCTGGTGAGTAATAAGGGCGGAAAAGTAACCATCCGTACAGTCTGCGGGATGCCGGATTACCTCCGGTGTGGGCTCTCAGTGGAGGTAACCGACGGTGTTATCACCAAAGTCCGTCCTGCCGATTTTCCCGACCCGGTTGATAAGGGTGCCTGCGCTAAAGGGCTGGCCGCTTCTCAATGGGTCTACCACCCGGATCGACTCCGTCATCCGCTGAAACGTGTGGGGGAGCGTGGAGGGGGCAAGTGGCAGAGAATATCATGGGAAGAAGCACTGGACAGCATTGTGCCCAAGCTCCAGGGTCTTGCCGCAAAGTATGGTCCCGCTTCAATTGCCTGGACGGCACCTATATTGTCAAACCTTACCGGCGGCGGCTATTCGAGGTTGATAAGCCTGACCAAAGGGACCTGGGTGGACTGGTGGGGCTGTGGTGATGCCGCTGGACCCTGTGCTGATGTGGCTACCTTCGGCTCGGCGATGGCTGAGAGGTACCTCAGACGGATTAAGGAGCCCAAATTCACTATTGTCTGGGGTTATAATCCAGCAGTAACCGTTCATCCCTTCATGCGAGGGATTACAGAATCCAGGAAAAAAGGTTGCAAAGTGGTCGTTATCGATCCACGCTTCACGGAGACAGCCTCCCATGTTGATGAACACGTGCCAATAAGGCCTGGAACCGATGGGGCGCTGGCCCTGGGGATGATACACGTTATTCTGGAGCGGGGGCTGCAGGATGAGCGATTCATAGCTGAAAATACCGTCGGCCCATTGCTGGTGAGGGACGATAACGGTTTTTTTCTCAGGGAGAGTGACCTGGTTGATGGTGGCAGTCAGCAGGGGTTCCTGGTCTTCGATGAGAGCACTGGTGGAGCACAACCGTGTGATACGTCCGCGGTCAACCCGGCACTCACCGGTGTTTATTCCGTTTCTGGCGTAGAGTGCCGGCCAGCCTATCAGCTGCTGTCTGATATGGTAGAGGAGTACACCCCTGAGAAGGTGTCACAAATTACCGATATACCTGCCGATATCATTCGCCGCCTGGCTGTCAGCTATGCTACTCAGAAGCCAGCCTCCATCTATCGAGGATGGGGATTGCAGAGGAGCTTTTACGGTGACCTGGCTTGCCGGGCGATAAACACGCTGGCGGCAGTCACTGGCAATATGAATTTGAAGCGCCCTTCCACCTTTGTGTTGAATGCGCGTCCCTTTCTTATGCCGGGTGGGCCGTATACCAGCATTCCTTTGATGTCGCTGTGTGATGCCATTGCCAAAGGGGAGCCCTTTCCCATAAAGGCGATCTGGTGTACATGGCATAACTTAATCAACCAGATGCCCAATACTCACAGGATTATCGGCGAGATTCTGCCCAACCTGGAACTCCTGGTCGTTTGCGACCTCTTTATGACTGACACAGCTAAATATGCTGATTATGTACTGCCAGTGGCTTCCTTCTTTGAGTGCACCGACCTTTGCCGGGCTGACCTCGCGAACCCCTACCTTCAGCTACAGCAGAGGGTGATAGAGCCGCTCTACGAATCCAGATCAGATTTCCAAATAGCGGTTGAACTGGGCCGTAGGATGGGATTTGGTAAATATTTCAACAAGACCGAGGAGCAGTACATAGAGGAGATCCTTACTTCAGGTCACCCTACTATGGAGGGTATCTCTCTGGAGAGATTGAGGGAAGGCCCGGTGATGGCGAAACCTTCAGACCGTCCACAACAATTGGGGACAGCGACAGGCAGAATTGAGTTCTACGTGGAAAGGATAAAGCAGTTTGGTCAGGAACTGCCGATTTACATCGAGCCGTTGGAAAGTGCTCGCAGTGAGAAGGCAAAGAACTATCCGCTTTCTTTACTTTCCACACACCCTAGCAACCGTGTCCACTCTACCCTGGCCAATATTCCCAGCCTGCTGAAAATCGACCCTGAACCTACTCTGGAGATCAATCCGGTGGATGCTAAACCGCGTGACATAAGTGATGGGGATGTAGTGCGTGTCTTCAATGGCCGTGGGCAGGTAAAGGTGGGAGCGAAGCTTAGCCAGGGAATAAAGCCTGGTGTGGTTAACATAACTGAAGGATGGTGGCCCGAGCAATATATCGAAGGCCATCTCAACCAGTTAACCCATGATGAGATAAACCCGGTGCAACAGCATATTTTGCAGCCTAATGCTGCATTCTATGATGTCCTTGTAGAGGTGGAAAAGGGCTAGAGGAAAAGTGGCAGAACTATTGGCTGTGCACTTTGCCTATCGGCTTGAAAGCCAAGAAATACATTATCATCTTTGCCCTCCTGACATTCGGCGCAGGAGATTCTGGGGTCCTCCTACTGATTGCCTGAAAGAAGGCTTGGTATCCAAATCTAGACCAGAGTGTGACGAGGTGGAAGTTCCAAATTAACCTTGCCGCGTAGTTCCTCGCTTCTATCCGACAACTAGCTCGGCAAAAGATGTAGGGTAGTATCTTCCCTGGCCTACGTACTTTATGCCCCTTATGAGGTCGGAGCTAGCAGCCTTCTTGGGAATAAAGCCGTATGCTCCTGACTGCTTGGCAACAATCATATTCTCTTCTTCATCATATTGTGTCAAGATTAAAACCTTTGTCTGCGGGCATTCCTTGCTTATGTGTTTTGTCGCTTCTATCCCACTCATTACAGGCATGACTATATCTACTAACGCCACGTTGGGGCAAAGCAGCATCACCTTATCAATGGCATCCTGTCCGTTAACAGCCTCGCCTACAACCTCCATGTCCTTTTGCAACGCGAGAACTGAACATATTCCAGTTCTGACCATAGTATGGTCATCAGCTACTAGCACTCTTATGCGCCTAATAGCTGCTTCAAGCAGGCTGTGAATTTGAGGTACCAGCGAAGCTGGCTCAATGGGCTTAGATACATATTCGTCAGCTTCCAGCTGCATACCCTCAAACCTTCTCCATCCCTTAATAGGCCGCTCCGCATACCGGGCATCGATCACGAGAAGCGGTATGTCTTTATATCTGGGATGCTGTCCTAGCCACTGGTACATAGAGAATGCTTGCCCAGCCGGCGCTAGAGTACCCAGGACAATGAGATTGGGCTCTTCTACTCCCATCAACTCCTGGGCTCGTTCCTTGCTAGAGGTAGTCATTACTTGATAGGACTTGGCTTCCAAAGTCCGCTGGAAAGCTTCCAGAAAATCAAGCTCATCATCTATGATTAGTATTTTTTCTTTCCTTTTCTTTTTACTTTTTTTACTCTCCCCCCTTATATTGGATTTAGCCAACCTGTTAGACTTACTGTTTCCCATTTTTACTTCCTCCCCTTATCATATTTGACTAGCTTGCTTATCCTACGGCTATGCATTACTGTGCCTTAGTGGGCATACTAGGCAGTTTAGCCTGCTCCAAGATCTCAGGCACAATCCTTTCATTGCCTACTGCCATAATGTGGACGCCATGGCACAGGTTTTCCTCCTTTATCGTTTTTATCAATCTGGCAGCAATCTCGATTCCTTTCTCAAGCCCCTTGCCCTTCTCCACACCGGCTAGCTCATCAATGATGGCTTCAGAAACAATTATTCCGGGAACGTTATCGTTCATGTACCGAGCCATCCTGGCTGAGGCGAGAACTATGATACCAGCTAGGATTCGGACGTCAAACTGGGAGGCATATTGCATGAACCGGCGCAGGCTTGCCAAGTCGAATATTCCCTGCGTTTGGAAAAACTGCGCTCCGGCAGCAACCTTCTTTTCAAACTTGATTAGTTGTGGCTCAATGAAGTCTGCTTCGGGATGAACTGAGGCACCAATGCAGAATTTCAGAGCACCCTTGAGGTCTTCTCCACTCATATCCTTTCCCGATTCCATTGTCCTGATCATCCTTAGCAATTGCACAGAATCGGCGTCAAAAACAGGCTTTGCTTCTTTGTGATCCCCCACGTCAATGGAATCTCCGGTAAGGCAAAGCACGTTGCAGATATCTCGTGAATATGCCAGTAGAAGATCGGCTTGAAGCGCCAAGCGGTTACGGTCGCGGCAGGTCACCTGTAAAATAGGCTCACCACCGCGTTCCTTCACCAGAAGACAGCCGCCCAAGGAGGGAAAACGCATCACCGAGCTTTGATGGTCGGTAATGTTGATAGCATCAACGTTGTCCTTGAGCAAATCTATATGGTGAACCATTTCCGACACATCTGCCCCCTTGGGGGGCCCTATCTCCGTTGTCACCAAGAATTCGTTGGAGTTGAGTTTTTCCTCAAATAACGAGTTAGCCATTGTCCTCTCCTACATCAACTACATCAACACTAATTTTGCTTGTGATCCTTTTTGGTCTAGGAATCGCTCGGAAGTTCCTCATGGGGTAATATCGGCGCATCTTCTCCAGCTGCTCCAGTCTCTCCAGACGCTTATAGATCAGGACCCATGCGCAGTCCATATCCTTGTTTGCTTCGCACTTACCGTTCTTAGTACCGGCACATGGCCCATTGAGTATTCCCTTTGTGCACCTGGTGATGGGGCAAATGCCGGCAGTCTCCTCCAATCTGCAGTCACCACAGGCGGCACATCGCTCATCCCAAACCCCCAATTCCTTAGCCATGCCCATGAAAGAGGTGTTAACGCCGGGCAACACAGGCAGAGCCGGAAACCGTTCGGCTAAAGCCTGCACTCCAATGCCACAACCTAGGGAAAGAACGGTATCAACATCGTCAATTTTGTCGTCAAGCACGTCCAAGAATTCAGGATCGCATTGTCTTTTCAAAGTATACTCTGAGAAGGTGTGGGTTTCATTTCCGCTCTTTGCCTGTGCAACTCGTAATGCGCTATGGAGGAAGGAGACCTCACGTTCGCCACCAGCGTCACAAACCGTCATGCAGGTGCCGCAGCCGAGGATCAATACCCTCTCATAAGGGATAATCATTCGCCTAATTTCCTCCAGAGGTTTTTGTTCGGCGACTATCAACTTTTCACCTCCTGCATTATTACCGAGGCTAAATAGAGCCCACCTACTTGTTCAACAAAACTATCTATCCCCTCGGCAGGGTCCTCGTTGGTGGTGCTTAAGACAAAAGCCTGCAGGCGCTCAGGCTCAAGACCAATCTGTACTAGTGTCCTTCTAACCTTCTCGACACGCTCTCGAACCCAAAAGGCAGTGTTTTCTCTGGCACATTGTTCCCCGCACCCAGCGATGAAAACTCCCTCTGCCCCCATCTCGAAAGCACGCAGTATATGATCAGCTTCTACCTTGGCTACGCAAAGGACAGGCACTAGCCATGTACCAGCTTTAGGACCCCTCCACAAGCTTGCTAGAGTGCCGGTGCCAAAGAGCCCATACTGGCAGCAAAAGCCGATAATAAGGGGCTTGAGATTCGATTGTGCCGCCGACTTAAGGATATGATCTAGCTCTTCAGTTATTTGTCGTCGGTCATATGGCTTGCGCAGTACTATTGCCTTAGCTGGACATTCGGCGACGCATATTCCACAAGCCTGACACTGATCATCCGGTATCTGGATTGTGCCGCTGGCATCCAAGTAGGGTACGTGATATGGGCAGACCCTCAGGCAGGTAAGGCACGTGGCACACTTATCTTGGAACAGGATCTCCGCGCCCATACCGCACCGCAGGCACCTTCTCGCTTCATTGGTAGCGACTTCCCAGTCATAGATAAGCTCCACCGCCTTAAAGTCTTTTCTCCTTTTTCCTGGGGGAAGAATCGGTGGCTCAAGTCGGCCAGTTTTCCTTATCATCTCTATCGTTTCAGGCAATAGGTCACCTGACACGCTTTCACTTCCCTCTTTGCTAACTAGTGGGTACCTGTGCTGGAGGTAATCGTCAATGCGGGAGGATGCTAATCTGCCGGCTGCTAGTGCCTCAGTTACTGTCGCAGGTCCAGTAACAGCATCCCCTCCGGCGAAGACCCCTCTCCTATTGGTAGTGAGTGTAACCGTGTCAACCTGAATGGTGCTGCCCCGGCCAATGCTAACGTGGAAATCGGCCGGTGTCTGAGGTGCTTGCCCAATAGCAGTAATTAAAGTATCGAACTCCTTGATGAATTCGCTGTCCCTTATCGGCGTGGGCCGTCGCCTGCCGCTGGCATCTGGTTCCCCAAGCTCCATTTTTACGCAGGTTACGCTTAATCGCCCATTTTCCCTTTTTATTCCGGTTGGTGCCACCAGAAACAGGATCCCGACCCCTTCTTCGAGGGCTTGCTCCACTTCTGCAGGATCTGCGGGCATTTCGTCACGGCTGCGGCGATAGAGGATATTAACCTTATGCGTGCCCAAACGAAGGGCAGTGCGCGCAGCGTCGATAGCTACATTGCCCCCTCCTACCACGGCGACCGTGTTCCCGAGAGATGGCTTAAGACCCAGGTTTACTTCACGGAGAAAGGTTGCCCCGTCAATCACCCCCGGGCTCTCTTCCCCTTCTATTCCCATTCTTAGGCTCTGATGGGCACCAATGGTGATGAAGATAGCCTTGTAACCCAGGTCAAATAGCAGATCCAGGGACACTACACGCGTATTCGTCCTGATTTCAACCCCCATCTGAGTTAGCCTTTGAACCTCTGTCTCGAGCACCTCACGGGGAAGGCGGTATTGGGGAATACCGACTCGGAGCATGCCTCCAAGTTCCGAATGAGCCTCGAAGATAGTTGCCGGATAACCCAACGCCCTTAGATAGTAAGCGCAAGCCAATCCTGCTGGACCGGACCCTACTATAGCAACCTTTTCAGGATGCCTGGTCTCGGCTTCAGCCTGGATCATCCTGTCACCACCGAATTCCAGAGCGAATCTCTTCAATGCTCGAATAGCGATGGGGTTATCTACCTGACAGCGCCTGCAGGCGTCCTCGCAGGGATGGGTACAAACGTAGGCACAGATAGATGGGAAAGGGTTGCCACTTCTTATGACTTGCAATGCCTCCATGATCCTTCCTTGGGCAACCAAATCCACATATTCTCTTATCTGCATGTGCAAAGGGCATGCAGCTTGGCAGGGTGGCATGAGGCTGTGGTCAATAGGGATTTTTTTAGCTCTATTATCTTGGTAACCCTGATTATTATCAGCTACGAGTGGATACATCAGACTCCCTTTAAATAGAAAAAACTTACTCCACCCGCATAGTACCTGGTATTTAGGGTAGAGGCAATAGGAAAACCCCTAGGATAAAGTGGATTTGTATTTAGAATTATTACTGGGAAATACACTGATTTATCTGTGAAGAAAGCCCCAACAAGAGGATAACCTGGGGAAAGTGGGTGGGGGTGTTTCATTCATGCCATCATACGGTTATGAGCCGTTTACGTATAGCAAACTTAATAAGGTCAGTCCTATTGTGGATATTCAGTTTTTTCATTAAGCTGGTTTTGTACCACTCGATGGTCTTAGGGCTGACGACCAGCATATCTGCTATTTCACGAGTAGTATGTCCTTCGACAACCAGTTTAAGCGTTTCCCTTTCTCTATCTGTCAACAATTGGTAAGGATCTTTCCCCCCTTCTGCAGTAGTTTTCTGCTGACATTCCTCAACGAGGGCTGCTGCTGCCGAGGGAGATAGAAAGGAATCACCATTGTATACAGCCTGAATAGCTGTAGCAAGCTCCGAAAAAGCTGCCATCTTAGTAACGAAGCCACGCGCCCCTGCCTCGATAACGGGGACGACATATTCGCTGTCATCATACTGGGTCAGTGCCAGCACCTTCGTGCCGGGGAACTCCCTGCGTATTCTGCGTATTGCGTCCAAGCCACTCATGATAGGCATCGCCAGGTCCATTAGAACCACATCTGGCGCAAGCTGTTTTGTCTTTTCCACAGCTTCCCTTCCATTCGTTGCCTCGCCGACTACTTCTACGTTGGCAACAAGCGTTAGCATAGAACGGATTCCATCCCGCACCAGTGTGTGGTCATCGGCTATTAGCACCCTTATCTTCTTCATTTGCCATGTCCTTTCCCAGCGGAACCTTCACCACAACCCTTGTCCCTTTCCCTGGACGTGACTCAATATGGCAAACGCCGCCCACCAGTTTTACTCTTTCCTTCATGGTAAATACTCCTGCTCCCCGTCCGCTTGGGTCTACACGTGTGATCTTGCTGACATTGAACCCCTTACCGTCGTCCTCAATGCGCAGCAGACACTCACTGGCGCTGCATGATAGCTTGATAGAGGCATTCTTCGCCATCGAGTGCTCCAATATATTGCCTATTACTCCCTGCGCAACTCGGAAAAGCGTTACTTCCACTTCCGGTGGGAGCCGTTCTTCCGTGTCTATGAATTCCGCAGATACCTCGATGCCTTGAGCCTGAAGAGTATCCTTGGCATAGCGGTGGATTGCAGCAGGGAGCCCAAGTTCATCCAACAAAGTGGGGCGGAGTTCCTTCATGAGCTTAACTACTTCATTGCCAGCATGAATTGCGTAGGAGTGCGTCGCCTTGAGCTTCTCCATGAGCTCGGTATCTCTAACACCTTTCATTTCCGCCATTTGGATAATAGCCTGTAGGTTAAGTGTCAAGCTGGTAAGCGCTTGGCTAGTTTCATCGTGCAGTTCTCGAGCGATCCTTTTTCGCTCCTCCTCCTGAGTGGACAGAGCATGTTGAAGAAGTGTTTGATATCTTTCCCCTGCACTTGCTAGCCTTGCGTATAGTCTCGCTTGCTCAATTGCGGTGCCGAGGTAATCGCTAATGGAACTGAGGAGGGATATATCATCTGTACCAAACCGCCCTGCCACATGGCTGGCGAGGTTCATCACACCTACAACTTTATCCTTTGCCTTCAGAGGGATGCTGATGAACCCCTTAAGACCCTCTGCGCTTATCAAATCGGGGTAAATAGCGCGTGGATCTTGGGAGATATCCTCCAACAGCATGGGCTCACCGGTTTGGGCTACTCTTCCTCCTATCCCTTCGCCCATACGCATCCGAATCTCATCAGCATATTTGGCAGACAAGCCGCGCTGCATGCGATAGCGTAGTGTTTCAGTCTCTTCATCCAGGAGTAGGATTCCTCCAATATCGCCGTTAATGATCTCCAGCACATTATCTAAAGCGATCCTTAGGATGGCGTCTAAATCCCACAGACCGCTCACCGCACCTGAAATATGGCTCAATGCTAGAAGCTGGTGATGACGCCTCAGGATCTGGCTCTCCAACTCCCTTTCTGCGGTAACGTCTCTCCTCATCTCGACTATAGCCGTGGTGTTGCCAGAGCTATCACGAAGTGGATATGCAGTGATCTTGAGATACTTATTAGATCCTAGAGCATGGTCAGGATGAATAATTGTTGCCATGGCGCCGCTATCGAGGACTTTTCTAAGCGGACAGTCCCATAAAGGTGCACCGCACGGCCTGTCCCTGTCATAAAACACCTCGTAGCAACGCCTACCTATAGGAGACTTAGCTCTCTTCCGGAGTCTGCTTCGCACCGCTGAATTAGTCAATCTGACCCGGTACTCACTATCGATGACCAGAAACTCATCTTCTACGCCATCCACCATATCCTGCAGGGTTATGTCCAAACCTGCATTTTTAGCGGCTCGTTGAATAGCTGTTTCCTTCATACGCATCTCTACCGACGCCCTTATATGTGTAAAAGTACAGCAACGACTGGACCCTGTCAAGCAGTGAGTTTAGCTTGCTCAATAGCTAATGACGGGAAGGGTGACATCGGCAACAGGCGAGCACTGAACAAACCGCCTATTGTTTAGCCCGGCGGCTGCTTTTTACTACTGCAGGCAAGCCAGGAGGGGTGGCGACTGAAGCTGGATGGCATGTTCACAATAGAAGAAACTGCTTGCCGTTTCAGCTAGCCCTGTTGAGATAGTTGGCCAGCTTGTGTAACGAACCCATGTGCATTGGTGAAGTGATCACAATTTGAGAAGGTGAGGTTGTGCTAGAGGTCGTGCTAGCAGGATAAGGCGTTGCTTTATGGTATCACGCTGACGGTCTGCAAAGTATCACTGTGGCACGAAGGACACATAACGCTAAAATGTTACCTATAATGGATGGGTAGGTCAGAGCAGTGGCTCCAAACTACGGGGGTGAAAGCGCCCGTTAAATCGGAGTCTCCCTCATTCCACGCCAGCGGGTCTCTGCTGGCAAAGCACAGTATCTGGGCTAAGCCCGATATACCTTGCACAGTAATGCCCGGTTACACCAGCCCCCGGATAGCTCGTCGCAGGCCTCAGGCTCATCGAGCGTGAGCACGTTGGCATTGGACTCCCACACCCCGCTAAGGCCCGGCTCGTTGGCAGACATCTCTGGGAACCACCAGTTAGCCTCGCAATTGACCACGTTGGGCAGTATTCCATCATTGTACCTCGCCTTCTGCTTGATCCTGCCTCTTAGGGTCTCGATGTAGGCCCAGTCGCCGTCACCTATCCCCAATTTCTGGGCAGTATCGGGGTGTATATCCATAAGCGGGTGGGGATGTTTCACCCGCCCCAGCTCTGTCTGCATGAACTCAGACTTGAACATGGGCATGAAAGTACCCCCCGTGTTCAAAATCAGGGGGTACTCCTCGGCAATCTTGGGGGTACTGATCGGGCTTTCCGGAGGCTCTTTATAGTGGGGCAATGGGTCATAATTTAGTTTTTTCAGGATGCTGGAGTAGAGTTCTACCTTCCCCGAGGGGGTGGGGAAGCCGGTCTTCAGCCAGGGTTGCATGTCGAATTCATCGGGGAACAGTACCATTCTCTCCGTAAGCTCGTCAAAGCTTATGCCCGTGGGCCTCAGGCGGTATTCGCTGGCCTCTTCCAGGGTTTTCCATGGCCAGTGATCCTCTCCCTGTCCCACGGCTAGGGCCAGGCCGCGGAAGAACTCGTAAACGTCGCGGCGCTCTCCTAGCGGCGGTATCGATTGCTCGCCACCGATCACCAGGCTGCCGAAATCCATCATGTTGCTGCACATGACCCGCTCCATCCAGCTGGCGCCGGGCAGCACATAGTCGGCGATCTGGGCAGATGGGGTCATCCACAGCTCCTGGACAACATTGAGTTCGAGGTTGGGGCTCTTCATCGCCTTATAGACCAGCTTGATGTTGCCGGCCCAGGATAGAGGATTTGAGCCCCAGGCAATCAGCGCCTTTATGGGATACGGCTTGCCGGAGAGGATGGCACGCCACAGCATTGGCGTATGGGCATTGGTCTGAACGCCCACCGGGGCTGGCATACCGTAAACTCGCTCAATATGTTCCGATGTCAGGCTCCAGCCCGTAAGGCTTAGCAGCCTGCAGACATCGGCTCCCAATTGCTTTCGCCTCGTCTCCGGAGGGAGAAGGTCTATCATGATGAGCTCTGCCTCGGTAACGAACCTCCCGCCGTTAATATTCTGTCCCGGGCGCGTGATTAGGTCACCGCCCCAGACGCCGAGATCGCCGGTTATCGCTTTCATGATAATACGGCACTGTTCGGTGCGGGTGCCATTCAACCCTAGCTGGTCTATGGCGACTGAGTAGGGTATGAATGCCGGCTTGGTGGTGGCATACATCCGTGCCGCGGCGACAATCTTTTCCGCGGGCACGCCGGTGATTTCAGAGACCCTTGTTGGAGGATACTGCTGAACCCGCTCTTTAAGCTTATCGAAGCCCACGGTCCACCGCTTTACGAAATCTTTATCATAGAGCTCCTCGTTAATGATTACATTCAGCCAGGCCAGAGCGAGTGCGGTATCGGTGCCCGGCCTCAGCTGAAGCCATATGTCAGCTATCTCAGTGGTACTGGTGCGTCTGGGGTCAACCGCGATCACCTTCACGTCCCGCTTCCGCTTCTGGTTGAGAATGGTGACCCAGGCTCTATGCCATGCTTTCGAGGGGTCGGTGCCCCAGTACACGAGGCAATTAGACCTCTTGATGTTCCCGGCAAAGCCGGTAACATCGCCCATAACAGCGGCATTCATTGCCATAATGTTGGCACTACAGATGGTCCCAGCAGCGAATATATTATGGGGATTGCCGAACAGGCTGAGGAAGCGGCCGCGGGGCCAGTAATCATTGCCACGAGCAGTACCCTCAAAGATACCCAGCGTTTCCGGCCCGTATTTTGCCTTTAGCTCGTTTAGCTTGTCGCCTATCTCGGCCAGTGCCTGGTCCCATGTTATTCTCTGCCACCTACCCTCTCCCCGCTCACCGATCCTCTTCAAGGGATACATAAGCTGGTCCGGGTGGTAGAGCCATTTTAGGGCGAGGCGATTTCTCTCGCAGGTGAACCCTCGGGTTAGGGGGTGTTCTCGGTTTGGCTCGATCTTCACTATCTTGCCATCTTCAACGTGGGCCAGTACGCCGCAGTTGCCCGAACAGAATGTACATACTGTCTTCTTGATTTCCCGCTGCTTGGCCATATTGGTACTCCTTTATCTACTACGTGGTATTGCTGGTACTTTCCCCTCCTCAGGTATGTACCACGGCGACGGGTACCACCAGTCGCCGGGCTCGGCGATCTCATCCTCGATGAGGATGTGCATCAGGTTATAGGGGATGGCCATCAGGCACAGCCCTCCGGGGTGGCCAGACGTCTGGTGGCAGAGGTAGAGCCCGTCTATGGGAGTGCGGTAGCGAGAGAGCTCGGGCACAGGACGCTGGGACCACCACTGATCTCTGCAGGGGCGGATGCCGCTCCATGCACCACCGAGAAGCCCCGTATTGCGAAACTCCGAGTCATAGGGAGTGCCGGCCCACTGGGAAACGACGTTATTCGAGTCGACGTTATCAACTACCTGGCTTAGGGCCTCGCGCATGTAAGCGTTCACCTCGTCCCTGATCTTTTTCAGGGCATCGGGGTCTTCGATGCGATGCTCCGGCATGGGAACCATAATATCCATAGGTCCCTCCAAGCAGCGGTCGGGTCGGGTGCATTGCAAGGCAGTGGGGTTGTAGTTCCCGCTCCCGACGATCAACCACATCGCCCTGTCCGGCGGCACGCTGGTTTTACCCGATCGACCAAGCTCGTCTGCTATATGCTCAAAGTAGATCTCCCGCGAGTCGCAGGGGTATATTCCGCCATAAAAAGTCCCCTTGCGACCCCATGCTGCCCGGAACTTGGGACGATAGCGAAAGGGCTCACGGGTGAGGAACTGGGAATGGTAGAGACCTCCCCCTTGGAGGCTGACATCCTTTATTCGCTGTATGAAGCTGGCATCCAGATAGTGCGGCCCGATGAGTTTGAGGAAGGTTTGCTTGATATCAATGGCACTAATGACCCCCTTGTTTGCCAATATCGTCTTGTCACCCGAAACGGCATCGTCCCTTAGGCGCACCCCCACTGCTCTCCCGTTGCTGACGATGATCTCTTTTACAGGACAACAGGTGCGCAGTACGGCGCCATGGGCTATGGCGCAGCGAATGAGAGCGTGGTAATATCCATGCATGCCGCCGCGCGGTCCGACAGCTCTATCCACATATGCAAAGGTTACAATGCCGCAGAAAGCTGGGATAGCCATCCCCTCAAAGTGGCCGTGTGCCACCTCCAGCTCAGCTAGGTATGCTGCATGTACCTTGAGGGGCTCGCTCTCCAAATACTCGTCCACGAGGTCAAACAGGGTCATCTCCAGAAGCTCTTCAGTCCACACATCTGGTTGGTATTGTTTGTATACCTGCATATAGGGGACGGTGTCCGCATTTACCTCCACTTCCGGGGGATGAGGCGGGCACCAGAAGGTGGCACGTGCCAGATCTTGGGTAAACGGAGGCTGGGCGAGCGCGCCACTCAGCTTAGTCCAACCCTGCTTGTCTTTCTCGGTGATTCGCATCCACCCATCGGTGGTCATCACATAGGGCGGCGGTCTTCCTTGAAAGAATGTGCTAGGTTTCCACTCCATGCGGAAGCCGTACTTCCACAGCTCTAGCTGCTCCCAGCCGGGAGCCGGTCCAGCGCAGTTGGCAATAGCATGGGGACTGATATGCACCCCAGCGACAGGGTCCACGTTCTCCTGCGCCCCTCCACCCTCCGGCCGCTCCTCCAGTACGCAGACGCTCAGCCCGCACTTTGCGAGATATGCTGCTGCCGTGGTGCCGTTGTGGCCAGCACCGATAATAACAATGTCGTACCTTTCTTCGGCGCTCGTTCTTATACCGCCTCCCCTCTAACGTAGAGGTATTCTATAGGCAAACGGTTTAAAAAAGCAAGCCCTGCGATACTCACGGTGCCTCTAAGCATAGATATTCTAAAGGCAGTATGCTCATCAATTGCAGCAGGCTGGCAAATCCACCGATCTGGGCCATCAATGTGCCTAATAGTGGAGGCAAGGCCATACCCATTTTGAAATGCCTGGAGGGACTACGAGAATTGGCTGGTGAGCTGAGGGGAGCTGCTTGACATGTTTTAGAGGCAGGCATAGAATGCAGGCGGTTGATGGCAGCTGGAATATCGGTACCCAAACAAATTGACATAAGGAATTGGCGCTTAATGTTCTAATAATACACCATGAATTCAGAGGAGGCCAACCATGAAAGACAAACAATCAATCGAGGAAGCCCTGGGAAGAAGACTACTACTGGGGGAAAGCCTTGCCCGTAACGCTCGTAAGTTTCCCGACAAGGAGGCACTGATATATGGAGAGACGCGATTGACCTACAAACAGTTCAACGCTCGCGTGAACCGACTGGCTCATGCTTTCTTAGATTTGGGAATCAAGAAGGGATCCAAGGTGGCTATACTGGCCTTCAACTGCAACCAGTTCATGGAGGCATACTTCGCCCTGGGGAAGATCGGTGGGGTGGCTGCGCCCCTCAACTTTCGGCTTCATCCCGAAGAACTCACATATATCGCAAACCACTCCGATGCAGAAGCCTTCATCATGGGGGAGGTCTTTGTGGAAACGGTGAGTGGCATTCAAAAAGACCTTCCCAAGGTGAAGAACTATATTTCCATCAGCGAGAAACCGGTGGAGGGCATGCTGCACTTCGAATCCTGGATCGCAAAGTATCCCGACGATGAACCGCTCATTCTGATAGACGAGGATGATCCGCTATTCTTAATGTACACCGCCGGAACCACCGGCAGGCCCAAGGGGGCCGTACTGACACATAAGAATGAGATAGTGATGTGGATGATAGCGTCTTCTGTTGTGCTCTCCGAGCCTGAACTTGGCGATATTTGGAACTACAAGGCTTTTGCCGCTCCTCCGATATTCCATCTGGCGGCCTTCGGTTACTGCCAGTTCATGTTCTTTATGAGTGCCACTGTGGTGCTGCCTACAGAGGTATTCAACCCGGAATACATCATGGAGACCATCGAAAAGGAGAGGATCAACACAATCCTCCTGATACCCGCCA